>NZ_JBHWIO010000018.1:60148-87464 GCF_042732075.1 Kitasatospora sp. NPDC059812 | reverse complement strand
AGGGAGATGATTCCTCGTCAGGCGTCAGTGGTGCTACCAGAGCACGTCCTACTTTCAGTAGGAAGAGTCCGTGCGATCCGGGCCTGGCGCTCCAATAGTCGGACGAGGTCCGGTGCCTTTCAAAAGGCGCCGGGCCTCATTCGCTTTTTCGGGCTGTTTCGGTGCGCGGTCAGGACTTGGTGGGGCGGGCGAGTTCCGCCGGGGATTCAGGACGGCTGGCGGTCGGAGCCGAGTTCGCGGGAGATCCGCAGTCCGGCCTGGGCGACGACGGGGCCGAGGGCGCGGACGCGGGCGGCGGTCATGCGGGAGGTCAGGCCGGAGACCGACAGGGCGGCGGTGACCTCGCCGGCGTGGTCGAAGATCGGTGCGGCGACGCAGCGGACTTCGGGTTCGTTCTCGCGGTCGTCGATGGAGTAGCCGCGGGCGCGGATCCGGGCGAGGTCGGCGCGCAGCCGGGTCTCGTCGGAGATGGTCCAGGCGGTGACCGGGCGCAGGCCCGCGGCGACGACCTCGGTGACGGCCTCGTCGGGCAGCCAGGCGAGGATGGCCTTTCCGGTGGCGGTGCAGTAGGCGGGGGCCCGGCTGCCGACGCGGGAGGCCATGCGGACGTTGGTCTCGTCCTCGACCTTGTCCAGGTAGACGATTCCGGGGGCCTGCCAGACGGTCAGGTGGACGGTCTCGCCAGCCTCGCGCTGGAGCCGGCGCAGGTGTTCGGCGGCGACGCTGCGCAGGTCGAGGGTGGAGAGGTAGGCCTGGCCGAGGCGCAGTGAGCCGTGGCCGAGCCGGAACCAGCCGGTCTCGCGGTCGCGGTCGAGGAGGTGCTCGTCGAGCAGCGGGCCCGCGAGCCGCAGCACGGTGCTCTTGTTGAGGCCGAGCGCTTCGGCGAGCTGGGCGAGCGGGACGCCGCGCCCGTCGCTGTGGTCGCGGACGTGGCCGAGGACGGCGAGCGCGCGGCGCAGCGAGGACGACTGGTTGCGTTCGGTCGCGGGTTTGCGCCCGGCGGCCGCGCCCGAGGGCCGTTCGGCCGCCGCGCCGGTGGGTCTGTCGGCCGCCGTGCCCGCGGGCCGCTCGGTCTCCGCGTCGGGCCCCGTCTCCGTCATGGGTGGTCCGTCCCCTGTCTCGTTCCGCTGTCGAGTGCTGCTGCCGTGTACTGCTGCCGTGTGCTGATGCCGTGTGCTGCTGCCGCGTTCTGCCGGTGTTCCCCCGCTCGACGGCGGCGGTTGTCAGAAGGTACCCGTTCGCGTTCGCAACGCCGCTTCTTCGACACAACGTTGTGCAGTGCAAAACTTCCCGAACCCCCTCTTGTTGGCGCCGATCGCCCGCGCTTAACGTCCCTGCCATCGAGCAGGCGACGCCGCCCCACCCGAACGGTCCGCCCTGCCGCACCCCCGTACCGGCCTGCCCGGGACGCCCCCCAACGCGTCCGGGCCGTCCTCCACCCACACCCACCATCGGCCCCGGTCAGGGCCTGCTTCGACGTACCCGTCCCCAGCGGCGCACGTCTCGGCGGCAACTGTCGGGAGGGGAGGTTCTCCACCCATGCGACTCATCAGACGGACTGCCGCGGCCGCCGTGCTCGCCGCCAGCTGCCTCGCCGCGACCGCCTGCGCGCCGGGCACCGCCGCGCCGGCCGGCGACAAGGCCGCCGACGACCGGACCGGCACCCTCCAGGTCTGGCTGTACAACGAGGCGGGCAACGCGGCCAAGGAGGCCGTGGTCGGCAAGGCGGTGAGCGAGTTCCAGGCCTCCCACCAGGGCGTCACCGTCAAGGTCAGCTACATCGACACCGACGCCTCCGCCCGCGCGGCCAAGATGAAGGGCGCCTTCAACGACCCGGGCAGCGCCCCGGACCTGGTCGAGTTCGGCAACACCGACCTCCCCGGCTACGTCGCGGCCGGCGGCCTCGCCGAGATCGGCGCCGACCTCGACAAGTGGCAGGACAAGGGCGACCTCGACCCGGCGATCGTCAAGACCGCCGTGGTGGACGGCAAGACGTACGGCCTGCCCTGGTGGGTCGCCGTGCGCGCGCTCTACTACCGCAGCGACCTGTTCACCGAGGCCGGGCTGACCCCGCCGACCTCGTACGCCGAACTGGTCACCGCCACCCAGAAGATCCACGCAGCGCACCCCGACACCTTCGGCATCGCCGTCGGCGGCAAGTACACCTTCGGGGCGCTGCCGTTCGTCTGGGACGCGGGCGGCGACATCGCCGCCAAGGACGGTTCCACGTACAAGGCGGCCATCAACTCGCCCGCCTCGCAGGCCGGGATCAAGCGCTACACCGATCTCTTCGGCGCCGACGGCTGCCCCGCCCAGCAGTGCGCCGACCTCACCGGCGGCAAGACCGTCGACCTGTTCGCGGCCGGCAAGTCGGCGATGGCGATCCTGCCCAACTCCAGCCGCAGCAAGGTCGACGGGGGCCCGGTGAAGGGCAAGTACGGCGTGGTGCCGCTGCCCGGGGAGAAGGCCGGCTCGATCGCCCCGGCGTTCGCGGGCGGCAACAACCTCGGCGTGATGAAGGCGGCCAAGCACCGCACGCTCGCCCTCGAATTCGCCGAACTGCTGGCGGGCCCGGCGTACCAGGAGCAGATGTACGACGCGATGGGCAACCTGCCGACGCTCAAGTCCGTCAGCGGCAAGGTCGCCGCCAAGGACGCCTTCCTGAAGCCGTTCACCGACACCATCGCGGCCGGCACCAGGTTCGTCCCGCTCGACCAGGCGTGGGCGCAGATCGACGCCCAGGCGGTGATCCCGACCATGCTGCAGCAGGTGGTCACCGGCAAGGCGGACGTGGCGAAGGCCTCGGGCGACGCCGCGAACCAGATCACCTCGGCCTTCGCCGCGCACTGACGGCGGCTGCCCACCCGCCTCCGACCCCCGGCCCCACCCCCAACCTCTGGTCCCGTACCACCTCCTGGTCCCGCACCGACCTCCTGGTCCGCGGAAGAGAGCAGGTCCCGCACGTGTCCGCATCCACCACGACCGCCCCGACGGCGCCGCCTTCCCCGCGCGGGCGCCGTGGGGGCACGGCGCCGGCCGCACCCTCGGGCGGCCGGCGCCGCCGGCCCCCGCTGCTGCTGCTCCTGCCGGCCGCGGTCATCCTGATCCCGCTGGTCGCCTACCCGATCTACCAGCTGGGCCTGCTGTCCGTGCTGGACTTCGGGCAGGCCCAGGCCTCGGGGGGCGCCCCGACCTCCTTCGTCGGCTTCGGCAACTACTCGAAGATCCTGAGCGACGGCCAGTTCTGGTCGGTGCTGCTGCAGACGGTCGGCTTCGCCGCGTTCTGCGTGGTCGCCACCCTGGCCGTCGGCGCGACCCTCGCCGTCCTGCTGACCAAGGTCGGGCGGTGGCCCAGGCTGGTGCTGACCACCGCCGCGATGGCGGCCTGGGCGGCGCCGGCGATGACCGGTTCGACGGTGTGGAGCTTCCTGTTCGACACCAACCTCGGCCTGGTCAACCACACGCTGGTGAAGCTCGGGCTCACCGGCTTCCACGAGTTCAACTGGTTCTACGACAAGTGGACGGCGTTCCTGATCGTCGGCGCCGTCGTGGTGTGGCACTCCTTCCCCTTCGTGATGGTCACCCTCTACGCGGGGATCCGGGCGATCCCGGAGGAGATCATGGAGGCCGCCGCCCTGGACGGCGCCAACACCTGGACGACCTTCCGCCGGATCACCGCGCCGATGCTGCGGCCGATCCTGACCATCGTGGTGATCCAGTCGGTGATCTGGGACTTCAAGGTCTTCACCCAGATCTACGTGATGACCGAGGGCGGCGGCATCGCCGGCCAGAACCTGGTGCTCAACGTGTACGCGTACCAGAAGGCGTTCGCCTCCTCGCAGTACGGGCTCGGCGCGGCGATCGGCGTGATCATGCTGCTGATCCTGGTGATCCCGACGGTCCTCTACATCCGCACCCTGCGACGGACGGGGAACGAACTGTGAGCGCCCTGAACCCCGTCCGGGACTCCCGGACCGGCACCGGCGGAACCGGCACCACCCGGAGCCGCAATACCCGGAGCCGTAACACCCGTAACACCCGCGGCCGTTGGCGGCTCGCCGCCAACACCGGCGCGATCGTGCTGGCCGTGGTCACCGCCTTCCCGATCTTCTGGATGGTGCTGTCCGCGTTCAAGCCCAAGGGCGAGGTGCGGTCGCTGGACCCGAAGCCGTGGACGGCGCACCCCACGCTGGAGAGCTTCCGCCAGGTGCTCAGTGTGGACGGCTTCGGCCGGTACTTCGTGAACAGCCTGGTGATCGCGGTGTCGGTGGTGGTGCTCTCGGCCGTCGTGGTGTTCCTGGCGGCGGTGGCCGTGACCAGGTTCCGGTTCAGGTTCCGCACCACCATCATGGTGATGTTCCTGATCGCCCAGATGATCCCGGTCGAGGCGCTCACCATCCCGCTGTTCTTCATGTTCCGTGACGCCGGCCGGTTCGCGCCGGGCATCGGGCTGAACACCCTCGCCTCGTTGATCCTGGTGCAGTTGGCGTTCTCGCTGCCGTTCGGCATCTGGATGATGCGCGGCTTCGTCGCGGCCGTCCCGGTGTCGATCGAGGAGGCCGCGCAGATCGACGGCGCCAGCCGCACCCGCATCCTGTGGCGGATCCTGCTGCCGTTGGTGGCGCCGGGCCTCGCCGCGACCAGCGTGTTCTCCTTCATCGCCGCGTGGAACGACTTCGTCTTCGCGAAGACCTTCATCATCAGCGCCACCCAGAACCAGACCCTGCCGTCCGCGCTGCTGGTCTTCTTCAAGCCGGACGAGAACGACTGGGGCGGCATCATGGCGGCGTCGACGCTGATGACGGTACCGGTGCTGATCTTCTTCATCGCGGTCCAGCGCAAGCTGGTGTCCGGGCTGGCGGGCGCGGTGAAGGACTGAGCCGTCCGGGGCGGTGAAGGACTGACGCCCGCCGGGGCGGTCGGGCGGGCTTCCCCCGTCCGGCCGCCCCCGCGGTCGTGCCACGCCGTGCGGCCGGTACCGGACGCCGATCCGCGGGCCCACCGGCCGGGCCGTCTCCGGGGCGGCGGTTAGGCTTCCGCCATGCCTGGCCGGCACCGGTGGACGGGGCTCCCCTCCCGGGTGCGGCGGCCGGCGATCATCCACCGCGACGGCGGCTCCGCCGCACAGATGGGGAAGACGATGAGCAAGCCCACGAGCACGGCCGCGCAGCCGCCGGCGGCACCCGGTGCCGACAGTCACGACCTGATCCGCGTGCACGGCGCGCGCGAGAACAACCTCAAGGACGTCAGCGTCGAGCTCCCGAAGCGGCGGCTGACGGTGTTCACCGGCGTCTCCGGCTCCGGCAAGAGCTCCCTGGTGTTCGACACGATCGCCGCCGAGTCGCAGCGGCTGATCAACGAGACCTACAGCGCCTTCGTCCAGGGCTTCATGCCGACCCAGGCGCGGCCCGAGGTCGACGTGCTGGAGGGGCTGACCACCGCGATCATCGTCGACCAGCAGCGGATGGGCGCCGACCCCCGCTCCACGGTCGGCACCGCCACCGACGCCAACGCGATGCTGCGGATCCTCTTCAGCCGGCTCGGGCAGCCGCACATCGGCTCGCCCAAGGCGTTCTCCTTCAACGTCCCCTCGATCAGCGGGGCGGGCGCCGTCACCGTCGAACGTGGCGGGAAGACCGTCAAGGAGCGGCGCAGCTTCAGCATCACCGGCGGCATGTGTCCGCGTTGCGAGGGCCGCGGCAGCGTGTCCGACATCGACCTCACCCAGCTCTTCGACGACACCAAGTCGATCTCCGAGGGCGCGATCACCATCCCCGGCTGGAAGACCGACAGCTGGTGGACGGTGGGGATCTACGCGAACTCGGGCTTCCTCGACCCGGACAAGCCGATCCGCAAGTACACCAAGAAGGAGATGCAGGACTTCCTCCACCGCGAGCCGACCAAGGTCAAGGTCAACGGGGTCAACCTCACCTACGAGGGGCTGATCCCGAAGATCCAGAAGTCGATGCTCACCAAGGACCGGGACGCGCTGCAGCCGCACATCCGGGCGTTCGTCGACCGGGCGGTCACCTTCACCGCCTGCCCCGACTGCGGGGGCACCCGGCTCAGCGAGGCGGCCCGGTCGTCGCTGATCGGCGGGACCAGCATCGCCGACGCCTGCGCGATGCAGATCAGCGACCTGGCCGCCTGGGTCCGCGACCTCGACGAGCCGGCCGTGGCGCCGCTGCTCGGGACCCTGCGGCACACCCTCGACTCGTTCGTGGAGATCGGGCTGGGCTACCTCTCGCTCGACCGGCCCTCCGGCACGCTGTCCGGCGGCGAGGCGCAGCGGGTCAAGATGATCCGGCACCTCGGCTCGGCGCTCACCGACGTCACGTACGTCTTCGACGAGCCCACCACCGGCCTGCACCCGCACGACATCCAGCGGATGAACGAACTCCTGCTGCGGCTGCGGGACAAGGGCAACACGGTGCTGGTCGTGGAGCACAAGCCGGAGACCATCGCGATCGCCGACCACGTCGTCGACCTCGGCCCCGGCGCCGGGACGGCGGGCGGCTCGGTCTGCTTCGAGGGCACCGTCGAGGGGCTGCGGTCCAGCGGCACCGTCACCGGCCGCCACTTCGACGACCGGGCCGCCGTCCGCAAGGCGGTGCGCGAGCCGAACGGCACCCTGGAGATCCGCGGCGCGACGGCGAACAACCTGCGCGACGTCGACGTCGACATCCCGCTCGGGGTGCTGACCGTGATCACCGGCGTCGCCGGCTCCGGGAAGAGCTCGCTGGTGCACGGCTCCATTCCGGGGGGCGCGGGCGTGGTGTCCGTCGACCAGGGCGCCATCCGCGGCTCGCGGCGCAGCAACCCGGCGACGTACACCGGGCTGCTGGAGCCGATCCGCAAGGCCTTCGCGAAGGCCAACGGCGTCAAGCCGGCCCTGTTCAGCGCCAACTCCGAAGGCGCCTGCCCCAACTGCAACGGCGCCGGGGTGGTCTTCACCGACCTGGCGATGATGGCCGGCGTGGCCAGCACCTGCGAGGAGTGCGAGGGCAAGCGCTACGACGCCTCGGTGCTGGAGTACCACCTCGGTGGCCGTGACATCAGCGAGGTGCTCGCGATGCCGGTGACCGAGGCCGAGGAGTTCTTCGGCACCGGCGAGGCGCGCATCCCGGCCGCGCACCGCATCCTCGCCAACCTCGCCGACGTCGGGCTCGGCTACCTCAGCCTCGGCCAGCCGCTCACCACGCTGTCCGGCGGCGAGCGGCAGCGGCTCAAGCTGGCCACCCACATGGCCGAGAAGGGCGGCGTCTACGTCCTCGACGAGCCGACCACCGGCCTGCACCTCGCCGACGTCGAGCAGTTGCTCGGGCTGCTCGACCGGCTGGTGGACTCCGGCAAGTCGGTCATCGTCATCGAGCACCACCAGGCGGTGATGGCGCACGCCGACTGGATCATCGACCTCGGCCCGGGCGCCGGCCACGACGGCGGCCGGATCGTCTT
The DNA here is from genome assembly GCF_042732075.1 of Kitasatospora sp. NPDC059812. Lineage (NCBI taxonomy): Bacteria > Bacillati > Actinomycetota > Actinomycetes > Kitasatosporales > Streptomycetaceae > Kitasatospora > Kitasatospora sp. NPDC059812. Next base: position 80,009 of record NZ_JBHWIO010000018.1, on the reverse strand, counting down.
CGAGGGCACGCCCGCCGACCTGATCGCCGCCCGCTCCACCCTCACCGGCGAGCACCTCGCGGCCTACGTCGGGGGCTGACGGCCCCGGCGGTCGGGCGTCTCGGCGGCAGGGAGGTGCCACGCCCCGGGCACTGCCCTGCCGCCATGGCGTTCCACCACCGGGTCCAGCTCGTGCTGCTGGACCCGGTGCGCGGCGGTGGTGGACCGTTACGCGGGAGCGGGGTGGACGGTCCGCCCGCCGACGACCGTGCGCTCGGGTCGCAGCTCGCGCAGCACGTCGACCGGGCAGCTCAGCGGATCGACCGGCCACACCGTCAGATCGGCCAGCGCCCCCGGCCGCAGGCTGCCGCGTTCGGCGCTCTCGCCCATCAGCCGGGCCGCGTGGACGGTGTGCAGCGCGACCGCCTCGGCCCGGTCGACGGCGTGCTCGGGCCCGACCACCCCGGCGGTGGTCCGGCGGGTCGTCATGCCCCACACCGACACCATCGCGCCGTACGGGCCGACCGGGAAGTCCGAGCCGGCGGCCAGCAGCGCGCCCTCGTCGAGCCATTCGCGCAGCGGGAAGATCCCGGCGGTGCGCTCCTCGCCCCAGGCCCGCTGCTGGGCGAGCGCGCCGTCGTGCAGCAGCGGATGCTGCACGGTGACGGGGATGCCGAGCGCGATCGCCCGGGCCCGCTGGTCGGCCCGGGCCAGTCCGCCGTGCTCGACCACCAGCGTGCCGGGAGGCAGGCCGGGGCGCTGGTCGAGCACCTCCTCGAAGACGTCCAGCAGGGTGCGCAGGCCGCGGTCGCCCCAGGCGTGCACGCCGACCCGCCAGCCGCGCCCGACCACCCGGTCGACGGCCGCGACCAGTTCCTTCGGCTCCCAGAGCAGTCGGCCGTGGTAGCAGGGCCGGCCTTGGTACGGCTCCTCCAGCGCGCCGGCCTCGAAGCCGCCGTCGATGCCGAACTTCACCCCCCACAGCCGCAGCAGGTCGTCGTCCTCGCCGGCGGCGCGCCAGGCGTCCATCCGGTCCAGCAGCTCGTCGACCTGCTCGGGGGTGCGGGCGGCGAAGCCGGAGACCAGCGCCCGGACCCGGACGGCGAGCGCACCGGCCGCCCGGGCCGCGAGCAGCACGTCGAGGTCCTCGACCGGGACGAGGCAGTCGCGGACGGTGCCGATGCCGGTGGCGGCGTAGTCGGCGGAGGCGGCGCGCAGGCCGGCCACCCGTTCGGCGAGCGCGGGGCGCGGCAGCACCCGCTCGACCAGTTCGACCGCCTTGTTGACCAGCCGTCCGGTGAGCCGCCCCCGGTCGTCGCGTTCGAGCAGACCGCCGGGCGGGTCGGGGGTGTCGTCGGTGATGCCGGCGAGGCGCAGCGCGGCCGAGTTGAGCACCATGTTGTAGGCGCCGCGGCGGACCAGGACGGGGTGGTCGGCGGTGGCCTCGTCCAGTTCCGCGGTGGTGGGCAGCCGCTGCTCGGCGAGCAGCACCTCCTGCCAGTTGACGGTGGTGTGGATCCACTGGCCGGGCGGGGTCCGGGCGGCGCGTTCGCGGATCAGGCCGAGGAAGGCGGCGAGGTCGCGGGCCCGGTGGACGGGGACGCCGTGGACGCTGTGGCCGGCCAGGATCAGGTGGGTGTGGGTGTCGTCGAAGGCGGGCAGCACCGTGGCGGCGGGGGCGTCCAGGACCTCGGTGTCCGGTCCGATCAGGTCGTCCAGGCCGTGCGGGTCGGCGGACAGGGCGGTGATCCGCGCCCCGGTGACGGCGATCGCCCGCTGCGGCGGCCGGCCGGGGACGAGGGTGTGGACGGCGGCGGCGCGGACGAGGAGGTCGGCGGGGGCGGGGTCGGTCATCGCGGCTCCTGGTGGGGTGGGGCGCCGGCCGGCAGGCCGGTGACCTTCTCGACGTGCCGCAGGCTGGGCTCGGCGAGCAGCGCGTGCAGCTCGGTGAAGACGGCCCGCGCGGCGACGGCGTTCCAGTCGGCGGGCAGCAGCGGTTCGGGCAGGCCCGGGTCCAGGTAGGGCAGCCGGCGCCACTGGGTGAGCATCGGGACGTAGTCGCGGAACGCCTCGACCGGGTCGACCCGCGGCCGGCCGCGCAGTTCGGCGGCGACCGGGCGCCAGGCGTCGTCGAAGGCCGCGTACTGCGCCTCGATCGCGGGGAAGTCCCACCAGCCGGCCACCGCGGTGCGCAGTTCGGCGAAGCCCGCGTACTCGGCGGACAGGAACAGGTGCACGTAGGCGCTCAGCCCGAGGCGCTCCAGCAGCCGCCGGGCGTCCGGCAGCAGCCGGGCGGGCGCCAGCCAGACGCCGGGGGCGGCGTTGCCGAAGCCGAGCCAGCTCAGCCGGGAGCGCAGCTGGTGGCGGTGGGCGCGTTCGGACTCGGGCACCGAGAAGACCGCGACCACCCAGCCGTCGGCGAGTTCGGCGGGCTCCAGGCTGTGGAAGATCCGGCGGTCGCCCTCCTCGAAGACCGGGCCCATCGCCGGGGCGAGCCGGTAGCCGGTGCCGTCGCGGCGCTCCTGGAACAGGGTGCCGGCCTTCTTCAGCCGGGAGATGGCCGAGCGCACCGCCGGGCCGTCGACGTCGAGTTCGGCCATCAGCGCGATCAGGTCGGCGATCGAGATCCAGCCGCCGAGGCGGCGCACGAACTCGCCGTACACGGTGTGGATGAGGGAGCTGGGCCGGGGCGTGCTCTCCGACATGGTGCGCCTCCTCCCCGGCAGCTCGTGGTGATCATAGCGGTGGGAGCTCCGCGTCAGGCGTGGGCGTAGGCGCCGGAGAGCAGGTGCCCGGCGCCGGGGGCGACGGCCGGCAGGCCGAGGGCGCGCAGCAGTTGGTGGGCGGTGCAGATCGCCGCCGAGACGACCGGCTTGCCGAGCTGCTGCTCGGCTTCCTCGACGGCGGACAGCGAGGGCAGCTGCACGCAGGCCGAGAGCACCACCGCGTCGGCCTCGGCGTGGGCGAGGCGCCGGGCGATGGCGGGGAGCCGCGCCGGATCGTGGGCGGCCACGTCGAGGTTGTCGGGGATCTCCAGGGCCGCGTAGTCGAGCACCTCGATGCCCTCGTGGGCCAGGTAGTCGACCACGGTCCGGGCCAGCGGCCGCAGGTACGGGGTGACGAGGGCGACCTTCTTGGCGCCGAGCGTGTGCAGGCCGGTCACCAGGGCGCCCGCGCTGGTGACCACGGGGGCGGGGGCGCCGTTCTCGGCGGTGCGCCGGTGCAGGCGCTGTTCGGCCTCGCGGTGGTAGCCGGGGCCGGTGGCCATCACGGCGACCAGGCAGGCGTAGCCGAGCACGTCGACCCGGGCGTCGGAGAGTTCGGCCGCGCAGCGGTCGGACTCGGCGTCCATGGCGCGCAGTTGCTCGGGGGTGACCCTGGTCATCCGCATCCGGCTGGAGTGGAAGGTGAACCGCTCGGGCGCGACCGCCTCGCGGGCCCGCAGCAGGGCGGGGACCTCGGTCTCCATGGTGACGTTGGAGCTGGGAACGATCTGGCCGATCCGGTAGGTGGTCATGGGGTGCTGGGGCTCCTCTCGGGAGCTGGCCGGGGTGGGGTGCTCCGCTCAGCGGGCGTCGACCACCGGGTTGGCGAGGGTGCCGATCCGCTCGATGGTGGCCTCGACCAGGTCGCCGGGCTGGAGGAACTGCGGCGGCACCAGGCCGGCGCCGACGCCGGACGGGGAGCCGGTGGCGATCACGTCGCCCGGTTCGAGGGTGACACCGGAGGAGATGTCGGCGATCAGCCGGGCGATGCCGAACAGCATGTGGCGGGTGTTGGAGTCCTGCCGCAGCTCGCCGTTGACCCTGAGCGAGAGGTCGAGGTCCTGCGGGTCGGGGATCTCGTCGGCGGTGACCACGACCGGGCCGAACGGTGCGTAGCTGTCCTGCCCTTTGGAGAAGAACCACTGCCCGGAGCGGCGCTGGTCGCGGGCGCTGACGTCGTTGACGATGCTGTAGCCGAAGACGTGCCGCCAGGCGTCCTGCTCGGCCACCCGGAAGGCCGGTTCGCCGATCACCACGGCGAGTTCGCACTCCCAGTCGAGCTGCTTGGTCAGGTCGGCGTTGTGCCGGATGGGCTGGCCCGGGCCGGTGACGGCGGTCGCGGGCTTGCTGAACAGCACCGGCCGGTCGGGCAGTTCGCGTTCGGTGTCCAGGGTGCGGTGCGATTCGGCGACGTGCTCCACGTAGTTGAGGCCGACGCCGACGATCTTGCCGGGCCGCAGGGGCGCGCGCAGCGACACCTCGGCGAGCGGGCGGACGGCGGGGTGGCCGGGACCGGCTTGGGCCAGCAGCGTGCGGGCGGTGGTCAGCGCGGCCTCGCCGGCCCGGACCAGGCCGAGCAGGCCGTCGGGCAGTCGGGCACCGGCGGCGGTGGCGAGGGCGGTCAGGTCGGCGACCTGGTCGCCGAGCCGGGCGCCGAGGCGCGGGGTCTCGTCGCCGTCCGTGCAATAGGTCAACAGGTGCATGGTCGGGGCTCCTTGGGGGTGCCGGGCGATGGTGGGCCGGGGTGCGGGTCCGGTGGGTCAGGCCGGGCCCTGGTGCCCGTCGTGCTCCGGGTATGCCTCCTCGCGGTAGAGGCCGAGCGAGTGCATCACCGGGAAGTCGTTGAAGGAGAACAGGCAGGCGTCCTCGCCGGGGTCGAGGTTCGAGTGCTCGTGCCAGGCCCAGGACGGGACGACGAAGACGTCGCCCTGCTGCCACTCGAAGCGCCGCCCGGCGATCACCGAGACGCCCCGCCCCTTGGCCGCCGTGTAGACCACCGAGCCGGTGTGGCGGTGGGCGCGGGTGGCCTGGCCGGGGCGCAGCAGTTGCAGGTGGGCGGCCATGGTCGGCATCACCGGGCCGCCGGTGACCGGGTTGGTGTACTCCATGATGACGCCGTCGTACGGCGATCCCCCGGTGGCGCGGGCGAGTTGGCGCAGCGCGTGGTAGCTGGGCTCCCAGGGCCAGCCGAGCAGGGGGGAGTAGGGCCTGCTCCAGGTCTCGACGCCGTACGGGAGGAGGTTGCCGCCGTAGCTCAGCAGCGAGGAGTTCACCACCGGGCCGGGCCGCTGGTAGAGCTCCGGGTGGACCTCGTAGAAGTTCGCGTCGAGCATGTTGACCAGCGGGATGTCCAGGCCGTCCTGCCAGATCACCGGGGCGTCGTCGGACTCGTTGCCGTGCTCGTGCCAGGAGTTGTTGGGCGTGATGGCGAAGTCGCGCGGGCCGACCTTGAGCTTCTGGCCGTCCACGACCGTCCAGGCGCCGGTGCCCTCGTGGACGAAGCGCAGGGCGGCGGCCTGGTGGCGGTGCGCGGTCATCGCCTCGCCGGGGCCCATGATCTGGAGGCCGGTGTACAGCAGGCCGACGGCGGCGCTCAGTTCGCGGCGCCCGGGGTTGACCAGCATCACCACCCGGCGGCCGGCGTCGTCGGCCTTGACCAGCGGCAGCGCCTTGCGGACCAGCGGGCGCAGGTCGGCGTAGCGCCAGAGCACCGGCACCGACTTGGGCTGCGGGTACCAGGGCTCGATCTCGTTCGCCACCGTCCACAGGGCGCCGGCCTCGTGTTCGGCCAGTTCCTCGTAGTAGGCGGTGAGTTCGGGGCTGTCGGTGACTCTGGCGCGGCCGAGCTGGTCGTCGTCGTGGTCGGCCGTGCGCCCCTGGTCGGTGGTGTCGTGGGGGTCGGTGGTGCCGTGGCGGTCGGTCGTGCCGTCGTGGCTGGTCATGCCTGCTCCTCCGGGAACACCAGCGGCCGCAGCGGGCGGTTGTCCACGTGCAGCCGGAAGACGTCGAAGCGGTTGTAGTGGCCGACGATGTCGTGCATCTGCTTGGGCTGGATGCACCGGCCGAGGTCGATCTCGGCGTAGACGATGCCCTCCTCGTCCACCAGCGGCTCGCCCACCGGGCGTCCGTCGGGGCCGAAGATTCCGGACAACGCGCTGCGCGGGCGGGCGAGTTGCTTGCGCACCTGGTGGTCGTCACCGGCGATCAGGTCCACCATCTCGGGCGAGATGGTGGAGCAGGAGACCACGGTGAACAGCTTGCCCTCGAAGCAGTGCGCGGCGGCGCGCAGCGCGATCGCCTCCGCCATGTCGTAGTCCTCGGGGGCCACCGGCAGGGCGATGTAGCTGGCGGCGTGGACGAGTTCGCCCTGGGCCAGCAGGGTGAAGCGGGCCAGGGTGTTGGTGTTCTCGCCGCAGGCCAGCGCGCCGAGCGGGCCGACGGCCGTGCGGTGCACCCGCAGGGAGCTGCCGTCGCCGGGCGTCCAGGTCAGCTTCTCGGCCCAGGTCGGCACCAACTTGCGGTGCACATCGAGGAGTTCGCCGTCCGCGCCGATGATCAGCAGGGTGTTGTAGAGCACCCCGAGGCTGTGCCGGCCGCGTTCGTTGACGCCGATCACCAGCACCACGCCGGCCTGCCGGGCGGCGGCGCGCAGCGTGTCCACGTACGGGCCGGGGACGTCGACGGCGGCGCGGTAGAGGCGCTCGTACCAGGGCGAGCCCTGCACCGGGTTCATCGTCCAGTTCCAGTACGGGTAGCCGGGGACGAAGACCTCGGGGAAGACCACCAGGGCGGCGCCGTGGCGGGCCGCCTCGTGGATCAGGGCGACGGCCTTGTCGACGGTGGCGGCCGGGTCCAGGTAGACGGGGGCGGCCTGGACGGCCGCGGCGGTGAAGCGGGGCAGGTCGGGCATGGTTCCTCCTCGGCTGCTCAGCGCGGTTCGGGGGTGGGCGGCGGCCAGCGGCGGTGCACCGGCGCGGCGGGCTCGGCCGGCAGGTGCAGGCGCGGTGCGACCCGGTCGGCGTTCGGGCCCGGCGGTCTGCGGCTGCCCGCCGACCAGGGGCCGGGCCAGTGCGCGCCCGGCCCGGTGTAGCCCTGCTCGGCGGCGGCGTGCAGCGTCCAGAGCGGGTCGTACAGCTGGGCCCGCCCGATCGCGACCAGGTCGGCCCGCCCGGCCAGCAGCACGGAGTTGGCGTCGTCGTGCCCGGAGATCGCGCCGACCGCGATGGTCGGCAGGCCGGTGGCGGCGCGGATCAGCTCGGCGAACGGCGTCTGGTAGCCGCGGCCGTACGGCGGCCGCTGGTGGGCGACCACCTCGCCGGTGGACACGTCCACCGCGTCCGCCCCGCCGTCGGCCAGCGCGCGGCCGATCGTGACGGCCTCCGGTGCGGTGGTGCCGCCGGGCGCCCAGTCGCAGGCCGAGATCCGCACCAGCAGCGGCCGCCCGGCCGGCCAGAGCGCGCGGACGGCCGCCAGCACCTCCAGCGGCAGCCGCAGCCGGTGCGCGAGTCGGCCGCCGTAGCGGTCGGTGCGGTGGTTGGTCAGCGGTGAGAGGAAGCCGGAGACCAGGTGGCCGTGGCCGAACTGCAGCTCCAGCGCGTCGAAGCCGGCCCGCGCCGCGCGTTCCGCCGCCTCGGCGAAGTCCGCGACCACGGTGGCCAGTTGGGCGGCGGTGGCCGCGTTCGGGGCAGGGCTGTCCGGGCCCCAGGGGAGCGGGGAGGCGGCGAGCAGCGGCCAGCCGTCGGCGAGCGGGCGCCCGATCCCGTCCGGGCCGGGTGCGGCGGTGGCGCCCCGGCGGCCGGCGTGGGTCAGCTGGAGGCCGACCGGGGTGTCGCTCACCGCGCGGACGGCGTCGACGAGTTCGCGCCAGGCCGTCTCCTGGCGGTCGTTCCACAGCCCCGGGCAGCGGTCGGTGGCCCGGCCCCCGGGGCTGACGGCGGCCATCCCGGTGAGGACCAGCCCGGCGCCGCCGAGCGCGTGCGCGGTCAGCTGGGCCCGGTCGAAGCCGCTGGGCAGGGTGTCGGTGGAGGTGAAGGTGGCGAGCGGGGGCACCACGACGCGGTTGCGCAGCTCCAGGGCGCCGAGCTTCAGCGGCCGGAACATCGGCGGCACTCCGGGCGGGCCGCCGGCGGCGGCGTCCACCGCGTCGACGAAGCCGGGGTCGCGGGCCCGCAGGTTGCCGTAGGTGACCCGGCGGCTGCGGGTGAGCAGGTTGAACACGAACCGGTCGGCGCCCTGCCCGGTGCGCCGCTCCACCGTCTCGAACCACTCCAGGCTCGCCTGCGCGGCCCGCTGGGTGGACTCCACCACCGGGCGCCGCTCCGCCTCGTAGGCGGCCAACGCCTGCTCCAGCGCCGGTTGTTCGTGCAGGCTCGCGGCGAGCGCGAGGGCGTCCTCCAGGGCGAGCTTGGTGCCCGAGCCGATCGAGAAGTGCGCGGAGTGCGCCGCGTCGCCGAGCAGCACCACGTTGCGGTGGCGCCAGCGGGCGTTGCGCACGGTGGTGAAGCTGATCCAGCGGGAGGCGTTCGGGATCAGCCGGTGGCCGTCCAGGTGTCCGGCGAGCAGGTCCGCGCAGCGCCGCACGCTGGCCTCGTCGCTCTCGCCGCGGGCCGGCTCCCGGGCGGCGAGGGCGTCGAACCCGGCCCGGCGCCAGGCGTCTTCGGCGATCTCCACGATGAAGGTGGAGCGGGTCGCGCTGTACGGGTAGGCGTGCACCTGGAGGGTGCCGAAGTCGAACCGCTCGACGATGAAGGTGAAGGCCTCGAAGACCTTGTCGGTGGCGAGCCAGATGTAGCGGCAGTGCCGCTCGTCCAGGTCGGGCCGGAAGGTGTCGGCGTAGGCCGCGCGGGTGCCCGAGTGGATGCCGTCGGCGGCGACCACCAGGTCGTACTCGGTGGCGAGCCGGTCGACCGGAGGGGCGGGGGCGCGGTAGCGCACGTCCACCGCGAGCTGCTCGCAGCGCCGTTGCAGGATCGCGCGCAGCCGGTTGCGGTCGAGTGCCGCGAAGCCGTGCCCGCCGCAGGTGCGGACCTCGCCCGCGTAGCGCACGTCGATGTCGCTCCAGCGGGCGAACTCGGCGCCGATCGCGGCGAAGACCTCCGGGTCGGCCTGGGCGATGCCGTCCAGCGTCTCGTCGGAGAACACCACGCCGAAGCCGAACTCGTCCTGTCGGCCGTCGCGTTCGAAGACGGTGATCTCCCGGTGCGGTGCCAACCGCTTGGCGAGTGCGGCGAAGTAGAGCCCGCCCGGACCGGCGCCGATCACCGCGATGCGGCGGGCCGCGCTGGTGCGGGCGGCGGCGGGTGTGGTGGTGCGGGCCGCGGTGGTCACCGCACCACCTCCGGCTGTTGCGGTCCGGCCTCGGCCAGCGCGCGGCGCACCGGCGCGGGCCAGGGCTCGGCGCCCTTGGCGTTCGGCGCGGCGTGCACCACCGACATCCGCCCGGACGCGGCCAGGCCCTGCGGGCCGTGCACCTCGAAGGCGTAGTGCAGCGAGGAGCCGCCGACCCGGACCACCCGCAGCTCGGTGCGGACCAGGTCGCCGAACCAGAGCCGCTCGCGGTAGTCGGCCTCGAAGTGCACCCGGGGGATCCGCCCGAACAGCTCGGCCAGGCCCAGCCGGCGCAGCAGCGCCGCCTCCGCGGCCTCGGCCCAGCGCTGGACGGCCGAGAAGTGGTAGTGCCCGGCGGCGTCGGTGTCGGACCACTCGACCCGGCGCTCGATCGCCACGCTGGCCGGGGCGGTCGCGGCCCGCCGGCGCAGTTCGGCGCGGTGCAGCTTGCCGGTGGCGGTGCGCGGCAGCCGGGTGACGAACTCGACCGTGCGCGGGTACTTGTACGGGGCGATGGTCCGTTTGACGTGCTCCTGGAGGCTCCGCACCTGCTCCGGCCCGGCGGGCGCGCCCTCGCGCAGCACCACGTAGGCCTTCACCACCGTGCCGCGCCGTTCGTCCGGCGCCCCGACCACCGCGCAGTCGGCGACGTCGGGGTGGGCGGCGAGGGCCTGCTCGACCTCGGGGCCGGCGATGTTGTAGCCGGCCGAGACGATCATGTCGTCGTTGCGCGCCTGGTACCAGAAGTAGCCGTCCCGGTCGCGGAGGTAGGTGTCGCCGGTGAGGTTCCAGCCGTTGCGGACGTAGTCGCGCTGGCGCTCGTCGTCCAGGTAGCGGCAGCCGGTCGGGCCCTTGACGGCGAGCAGGCCGGGCACGCCGTCCGGCACCGGCCGGCCCTGCTCGTCGAGGACGGTGGCCCGGTAGCCGGGGACGGGGCGGCCGGTCGCGCCGGGGCGGATGTCGCCGTCGGCGGCGGAGATGAACACGTGCAGCAGCTCGGTGGCGCCGAGGCCGTCGATCAGCCGCTGCCCGGTGGCCGCGTGGAAGGACTCCCAGAGGGCGGCGGGCAGGTGCTCGCCGGCCGAGACGCAGCGCCGTACGCCGGACAGGCGGTCGGCGAGCCCGGCGGCCAGGATCGCCCGGTAGGCGGTCGGAGCGGTGAACAGCACGCCGACCCGGTGCCGGTGGACCTGCTCGGCGAGCTGCTCGGGGGTGGCCTGCTCCAGCAGCAGGCTGGCGGCGCCGGCGCGCAGCGGGAAGACCACCAGGCCGCCGAGCCCGAAGGTGAAGGCGAGCGGCGGGGTGCCGGCGAACAGGTCGTCGGGGGTGGGGCGCAGGAGGTGGCGGGAGAAGGTGTCGGCGTTGGCGAGCACGTCGCGGTGGAAGTGCAGGGTGGCCTTGGGCCGTCCGGTGGTTCCGGAGGTGAAGGCGATCAGCGCGACGTCGTCGGCGGCGGTCGGGACGGCGGTGAAGCCGCCGCTCTTGGCGGCGCAGCGGGCGGTCAGGTCCTGGGGGCCGGGCCCGCCGAAGGGGAGCACCCGCAGGCCGGGTGTCTCGGCGCGGGCGAGGTCGTCCAGGTAGCGGTGGTCGCACAGGGCGATGGCGGGCCGGGCGATCCGGTGCAGTCCGGTCAGTTCGGCGGCCCGCAGCAGCGGCATGGTGCTGACGGCCACGCCGCCGGCCTTCAGGACGCCGAGCCAGCAGGCCACCAGCCAGGGGGTGTTGGGGCCGCGGAGCAGCACCCGGTTGCCGGTGGCCAGGCCGAGGTCCTCGGTCAGCAGCCGGGCCACCCGGTCGGCGTGGTCGCGCAGTTCGCCGTAGGTCCACTGGCCGGTCGGGGTGAGCAGGCAGCGGCGGTCGGGGCCGTACCGGGTGATCGTTGCGTCGAGCAGCGCCTGGGCGCAGTTCAGTCGGTCCGGATAGGCCAACTCCGGTATGTCGAAGAGGAGTTCGGGCCACTGGTCGAAGGGCGGGAGATGGTCGCGGCAGAACGTGTCCACGTGCGCGGAGGGGGATAGCTCCATGGGCGGGCACCTCATCGTGCGAGCGGGAGTGAGGCCAGTATGGCGTGTTGGTGACGCCAGTCAAGAGAGCGATACATGCATTCGGGGGAGCGGGCGTCGCGCGGCCTCACCGGTGGCCCCACCGGTGTCCCGGCGCAACGGCAGCCGCACCCGGCGACCGGTGCGGTCGGGGTGCGGCGGGTTGGGTAGGGGCTGCGGCAGGCGGGGGTGCGGCCGGGTCAGGCGGTGGCCCCCTGGGCGGCGGCGTCGGGCTCGCGGCCGTCCTCGGCCTGCTGGGCGCGTTCGGCCAGCAGGCGGGCGAACAGAACCAGTACCGGCATGGCGGCGTCGGCGCCCGGGCCCGAATCGCGGACGTACAGCAGCGTGGTGCCGACCCGCACCAGGGCCTCCGCCCCTTCCGCGCCGTGCGTCCGGGCGGCCCGCTGGTCGCCGATCGAGGGGAGGGGGACGGCGGCGGCCGCGTCGGCGCCGCCGACGTGGGCGAGCATCGCCTCGAAGGCCCGGCCGGCGGCGTCGGCGGAGGCGAAGGTGACCACGGTGAACTGTGCGCTGTGCGTGGTCACGGCACGGAACGTCACGGTGGCGTACGCGAGTTGCTGGTCGCAGGCGTCCGGGAGCAGACAGGGCACGTCCTCGCCCGGGCCCGCTCCCGACTGCGGGCCGCTCTCCACCTGCCAGCCGCCCGGCATGGCCCGCAGATCGGGCAGTACACCCTGCACCTGGGCGGGGTCGCGCAGCGTCCGCCCGGCGTGGGCCAGGTCGGGCCCGCCCGGCCGCAGCAGCGGGCGCGAGCCCAGGTTGATCCCGACGGCGACCAGGGCGGCGACCACGATCAGCGCCAGCGTGACGAGGACGGGGGCGGCGCCGATCCGGGCGGCCCGGGCCTGGGCCCCGGCGACGGCCGGATCGACCCGGAGGTGGACGGTCGGCGGGTCGGCGGGCCGGCCGAGTTCGGTGGTGGCCAGGTACCGGGCGAACGCCGGGTCCGAGGTGAGCAGTTCGCCGACGGCGGCGGTCAGCCCGGCCCGCGCCCGGGCATCCCCCGGGCTCGCGTCGACCGCGTCCACGGCCCGGGCGCCCTCCGGCGTGGCCCGCAGCCGCGCCCGCACCAGATCCGCGACCGCCCGCCCCGGGCCGCCTGCCACCCCCTCGGCCGCCCGTATCAGCACGCCCACCACCACGGGCACCAAGTCCTGGCCGTCCCCCATGGCAACTCCCCCCGCCCCACGAGTCGTTGCCCCCACGATCCCGGACCGGACGGCGCCGTGCCCCCCACCGGACGGAACGGAGACGGAACTGCAACCGGGCCCGGACGGACGCGGGGCGGGCGTGACCCGGGGGCCACTGGTACCCGAACGGGCCGGCCGAGGGGGCGGATCGGCCGCGAGTTGTGTCCTGACAAGGGGGGGGCGGACGGATGCCAGGCGCACCTGCTCGGCCGGGGCCGTGCTCAGCGCAGGCCGCTCAGCGCAGGTCGAAGACCAGACGGGCGGAGACCTTGCCGCCCAGCACCTCGTCGAAGCAGGCGTTCACCTCCTCCAGGCGGCGGGGCTCAAGAATGACGCGGGTGCGGCCGAGGGCGTGCAGGCGGAAGACCTCGGCGAGGTCCTGGCGGGTGCCGACGATCGAGCCGATCACCCTGGTGCCGTTCAACACGGTCTCGAACACCGGCAGTTCGAGCTTCCCGCCGGCCGGGAGTGCCACCAGCACGAGCGTGCCGCCGCGCCGCAGGGCCCCGTAAGCGGCCTGGAAGGAGGCGTTGCTGACGGCGAGGGCGATGGCCGCGTGGGCGCCGCCGAGCGCCTGGACCTCGGCCGCGACGTCCTGGGTGCGGGCGTCGAGGACGTGGTCGGCGCCGAGTTCGCGGGCCAGGGCGAGCTTGTCGTCGGTGACGTCGACCGCGATGGTCTCGGCGCCGAAGATCCGCGCGTACTGGAGCGCCAGGTGGCCGAGCCCGCCGATGCCGGAGACCAGGACCCGGGTGCCCGGGCGGGCGCCGGAGACCTTGAGCGCCTTGTAGGTGGTGACGCCCGCGCAGGACAGCGGCGCGGCGTCGAGCGGGTCGAGGCCGTCGGGGACGGGCACCACGTAGTCGCCGTGCGCCAGCGCGTACTCGGCGTAGGCGCCGTCCACCGAGTAGCCGCTGTTGTGCTGCTGGAGGCAGAGCGTCTCCCAGCCGGAGACGCACTGGTCGCAGCGCCCGCAGGCGTCGGCCAGCCAGGGGATGGCGACCCGTTCGCCGACCCGGACGTTGCGCACCTCCTCGCCGACCGCCTCGACGATCCCCACGCCCTCGTGGCCGGGCACGAACGGCGGGTTCGGCTTGACCGGCCAGTCGCCGTGGGCGGCGTGGATGTCGGTGTGGCAGAGGCCGGACGCCTCGATCCTGACCCGGACCTGGTGCGCCGCAGGCTCGGGGACTGGGCGGTCCTCGATGACCAGCGGCGCGGTGAAGTCGTGGACGACGGCGGCCTTCATGCGCTCTCCCTCGGTCGGTGGTGATGCTGCTGGCGGCTGGGCGCAGCCGTCAGCAGCATCACTCGACGGGGTGAGTGCCGCAGCCCGGACTACTCCGGACGAGTGGACGAGCGGACGAGTGGACGAGTGAAGGTCAGCCGGCCGCCACCGGCATCGACATGTAGACGGCGCGCTTGCCGTAGCAGGCCGGCACCGTCACCTCGCGGTGGGCGCGGTAGCCGAGCAGCCGCAGCAGGATGTCGGTGCCGCGGACCGCGACCATGGAGATCCGCTCGAAGCCCTGCTCGGACGCCTGCTCCCGGAAGTGCCGGATGAACCCCAGCGCGACCTCCCGGCCGCGCAGGTCCTCGGCGATCACCAGGTCGTGCACGTGCAGGTTGTCCGACGCGAACACCGCCTCCTCCGGCCGGTCGAGGCTCGGGCAGCGCAGCGGCGGGTACGGCAGGCTCAGCAGGTAGCCGCGGACGGTGCCGTCCTGCTCCAGCACGAAGCAGGTCCGCGGCGAGGCGAGGGCGCGGGACTGCAGCGCCTCCCGGCCCTCCGACAGGCCGTCGGCCGCGTAGGCGTCGTGCTCCAGTGCGACCACGGCGTCCCAGTCGCCGTCGGCCAGGAGCCGGATCCGGAGGTCCTCGCTCACCCGGCCGCGACCTCCGAGGCGGTGCCGAGCCCTTCCGCGCGGGAGGCGGCCACCAGCGCCGCCCAGGCTCCCATCAGCACCGCCCAGCGCTCGGCGTCCTCCTGCGCCTCGTCCAGGAGCTGCTGGCGCTGCTCGGCCACCGCGTCGGCGAGCTCGGTGTACTTGCCGCCCAGCTTGCGGTAGGAGCGGTCCAGGACGTCCAGGCAGTGCTCGTTCCCGGCCCGGTCCCAGTCGACGCTGCCCCGCACCAGGTCGAGGATCGGCTCGATCTTCAGCCCGTGCCGCTCGTCCAGTAGCTCGCGGCCGAGGTCGATCATCCCGCCGTAGACCGGGTACAGGTACAGCATCGAGAGCAGGAACTTGACGAACCGCATCTGGTAGGAGATGAAGCCGGCGCCGATGCGGCGTTCGGGCGTGTAGTAGTTGACGATGTGGCGGTTGTGGACGACGCCGGGCAGCCGGGAGTGGACCATGGCGTGCAGCAGGGCGTAGTCGCTGCCGATGGTCTTGACCGAGGGCAGCAGCGGCAGCACCTCGTAGGCCCGGTGGTCCAGGGCGATGTTGCACATGTAGACGTCCCAGATGTCGGGCACGCCGAGGACGGATTCGTCGGTGGTGAACGGCTCGGAGCCGGCGCCCTTGAAGGAGACGTCCACCATCGCGTCCCGGTCCTCCTCCGGCCACACCGGCGGGGTCCACAGGCGCACCACGTCGCGGTAGATGTCCGGGTCCAACTCGTGGATCTCGCTGATGTCCACGTTGAGTTCGCCGATGAAGGAGCCGCTGACCAGCATCACCGGCTTATCGGCGTCGGCCGGGTCGAGCTCGGAGCGGGTCACGCTGGCCGCCGCCTCGCCGGCCGGTCGGCCGATCGAGAGCAGCTCGTGGTGGATCGGGAAGATCTTCCGACCGTCGACGACCTGGAAGTCGGCGTCGTCGTTGCGCAGGTGCGCCGAGGTGCAGCCCAGGGCGGCCGCGCCCAGGAAGAGCCGGTTGACGCAGGAGCCGTACGCGACGGCCGGCGGGAGCATCATGTCGAGCAGCAGTCCGGGGTCGGCGGCGCCGGAGCGCTCGGCGACCCGGCGCAGGAACTCCCGCTGCTGCGCGTTGCCGAGGTGGTGGACGACCACGCCGGGGGTGGGCTCCAGGGCGGCCACGGCGCCCGCGTTCTTCGCGAACTGGACGGCGTCGGTGGTGTCGAGGATGAGGAGGTGCACCTCGACGTCGAAGTTCGCGACGGCGTAGGCCGCTTCCTCGGCGAGTTCCACGATGGTGTCGGGGCAGGATCGCATGGTGGGCAGGGCGAGGCAGACTCGTTGCATAACGGTGGAATCTCCGTCGGTTCGTCAGAATCGTGGCGGTGATGACGGTATGAGTGCTTTTCGCGCACCACCGTGGACTAGACCAGTTCCGAAGTCAACGATTGACAGAGCGGCTGCGGCGGGGTGGAATGCGCCCCCGCCCGACGGCTTTCCGGAGCCTCTCGGGCTTCCTTCCGGGCAGGGCGGAGCGCGGGTCCGGTGGCACGCGGTGCGGGCCTCCGGGTCCGTACGCGAGGACGAATTCCCGTTACAGATCCGAACGGGCGCGCGAGCATGGGTGGTTCATTGCCGTGTATTGCGCCGTTGGGGTCAATCCGGAGGGCGAACCTGCCGATACCCGCAACGACGTCCGTTCGCCGCCTGGAGGAGACCGCATGTCCGACCTGTGGCTGCCCGGTGCCGAGATCCACGACCTCGGCGACCACGCGCCGACCGACCAGCAGTACCCCCCGAGGGCCATCGCCCACATCACCTGGGACCGCAACGCGACCGCCGCCGCGCCGCAGGACTGGTGCACCTACGAGGACCTGGTGAGCTACTTCACCGGCAGCGGCGCCGGCGACGCGCCACACCTCATCTGGGACCCGTTCAGCGGCCGGATCGCCCAGCTGTTCCCGGCCGACTCCCGCTCGAAGAGCCTGCTCAGCCCGACGACGAGCCCGACCCGCACCAACCGGGCCGGGCGCGTGGTGATCCAGATCGAGGCGGTGTTCTTCCCCTACTGCAACTACCAGGGCACCGTGTACGCGCGGCTGGTCGACACCCCGTGCGCGGGCTGGGACCGGATCCACGCCTGGATCGCCTCCTGGGGCGTGCCCGACGTCTGGCCGATGGGCCGCCCGGCCGACTTCACCAGCCACCGCGACGAGCAGGTGTGGGAGGCCAGCGGCGGCTGGTACGCACACGCCCACGTCCCGTTCAACGACCACACCGACCCCGGCTCCTGGCCCGACTTCACGGCCGGCCCCGGCACCCCGATCCCCTCGCCCTCGCAGCACCCCCCGGTGCCCCCGGCGGACCCGACCCCGGCCCGGTACCAGACCACCATCAACGGCCTCCCGTACGGCTACGGCGCCCAGGGCTACCAGGTCACCGTGGTCGGCCGGGGGCTCGTCGCCCAGGGCTTCGGCGCCCACTACCGCTCCGGCCCCGGGCCGAACTGGAGCGACGCGGACACCGAGAACTACGCGGACTACCAGCAGAGCCTGGGCTACTCCGGCCAGGCGGCGGACGGCGTGCCGGGGGAGAGCTCGCTGCGGCGGCTGCTCGGCTACCTGCCCGGTCCCCGGACGGTGTCGCTCGCGCACATCGTGGCGGCCGCCCGCACCGACCCCGGCGCCGAACAGGGGCACCGGACGTACGGCGCCGAGGTGGCGATCGTCGAGCAGGCCCTCGCGGACGAGGGGCTGCTCGAACAGCGCTGGGTGGACGGCTCGTTCGGCAGCCTGACGGTCACCGCCTACGCCGGGTGGCAGCGCCGGTGCGGGTACACCGACGCCGCCGCCGACGGGATCCCCGGGCAGGACTCGCTGCACCGGCTGGGCGCGGCACAGGGCTTCGCCGTCACGGACTGACCGGGACCCCTCCGTATCCGGGGCGTGGCGGCCCGTCCGTACCGGGAGCGTGGCGGTGGGGGAATGCCCGGCTCGGCGACGGGCGTTGTCCACCGCGTGACCAGCGCTGCGCCCATCACCAGGCTCTCCGTCCTCGACCGCTCCCGGACCAGACGGGGCGAGGAGCCGGCGCAGGCGCTGCGGGACACGGTGGCCTTCGCCCGCGAGGCCGAGCGGCTCGGGTACCACCGCTTCTGGGTCTCCGAGCACCACGGCGTGCCCGGGGTCGCGGGATCGGCGCCGACGGTGCTCGCCGCGGCGGTGGCGGCGGCCACCACCCGGATCCGGGTCGGCACGGGCGGGGTGATGCTGCCCAACCACCAGCCCATGGTGGTGGCCGAGCAGTTCGGGGTGCTCGCCTCGCTCTTCCCCGGCCGGATCGACATGGGGCTCGGCCGCTCGGTCGGGTTCACCGACGGCGTGCGGCGGGCGCTGGACCGGGAGAAGGACTCCGCGGACGACTTCGGCGCCCAGCTGGTCGAACTGCTCGGCTACTTCGACGGCTCGCAGCGGGCCCACCCCGGCGTCCACGCCCGCCCGGCCGAGGGCCTGCGGGTGCCGGCCTTCGTCCTGGCCACCGGTGCGGGCGCCGACCTGGCCGCCGACGCCGGGCTGCCGCTGGTCATCGCCGCCGCCCGGGGAGAGGAGCGGATGCTCGCGGCGATCGACCGCTACCGCAGCCGGTTCCGCCCCTCGGCGCAGGCCGCCGAGCCGTACGTGGTGGTCTCGGGCACGGTCGCGGTCGCCGAGAGCGCCGACCGGGCCCGGGAGCTGCTCGTCCCGGAGGCGTGGTCCGGCGCGTACTCCCGCACCCACGGCGAGTTCCCGCCGCTGGAGCCCGCCGCCGAGATCCTGGCCCGGCCGATGAGCCCGCGCGAGCAGGCCGCCTACGAGCAGTCGCTGAAGGGCCACATCGCGGGCACCCCGGGGCGGGCCGCCGCCGAACTCGCCGCCCTGGTGGCGCGCAGCGGCGCGGACGAGTTCCTGGTCACCACCAGCACCTACGACCGCGCCGCCCTCCTCGACTCCTACCGGCTGCTCGCCGAGGCGGTCGGCCAGGCCTGAAGGCCGCCGGCCGGGTGTGCGGTGGTCGGGTGTGCGCCGGCCGGGTGTGCGGCGGTCGGGCCAGGCCTGAGGCGGTGGGCCGGCCCTGCGGCGGCGCCGCCCCGCTCAGCCCGCGTCGACCTCCGACGTCCCGAGCCGGGCGTACACCTCGGGCCGCCGCGCCCGCAGCCGCAGCGCGATGGCGACGCCCGTCAGGAACACGACCGGCACGATCGCCACCAGCGGCCAGTTGACCTCCGGCCCGGCATTGGTGAACAGGTCGAGCCGCCACACCACCAGCGCCGTCGCCCCGCACAGCAGCACGGTGGCGGCGACCGGCGCCACGACCGTCCGGAACACCCCGGCGCTCGCGGCCGCCTCGCGATTGCGGCGGAAGAAGGCGTACACGGACAGCCCGGCGAGTGCCTGCAGCACCAGGATGCCGACCACGCCGGGGGAGTTCACCCAGAGGAAGAACTGGTTGTACGGGTCGGCCCCGATCAGCGCCGCCACCACGACGGCCACCGCCGCCAGCACCGACTGCGCGATGCCGCCGATCCACGGGGAGCCGTGGCGCGGGTGGACCCGGCCGAGTGCGGCCGGGGCGGCCTGCTCGGTGGCGAGGGCGTAGCCGTAGCGGGTGATGGTGTTGTGGAAGGCGAGCAGCGCGGCGAGCAGGCTGGTCACGATCAGCACCCGCTGGAGGTCGGTGGCCCAGGCGCCGACGTAGTCGGTCATCGCGGTGAAGAACATCCCGGCCGGGTCGGCGGTGGCGGTCGCGACGGCCTCGGTGGCGCCGAAGGCCTGCACGATCATCCAGGTGATGAAGGTGTAGAAGAGGCCGAGGAAGGCGATCGCAGCGTAGGTGGCGCGCGGCACCGTCCGCCGTGGTTCGCGGGCCTCCTCGCGGTAGATGGCGGTGGCCTCGAAGCCGATGAACGCGGCGAAGGAGAGCCCGAGTACCCCGCCCATGCCCCCGGAGAACACGTTGTGCGGGGCGAACGAGGACAGGTCGAGCCCGTGCGCGCCGCCGCGCACCAGCACCGCCACGGCGAGCACGAGCAGGATGCCGGTCTCGGCGATCAGCAGCGCGCCGAGCACCTTGGCGCCGAGGTCTATCGAGCGGTAGCCGAGGAGCCAGACCACCGCGACGCCGAGCAGCGCCCAGACCGGCCAGGGCAGGTCCAGGCCGAGCAGGTCGGCGGCGGTGGTGTGGGCGAAGAAGCCGAAGGCGCCGTACATGCCGATCTGGATGGCGTTGTACGAGAGCACCGCGAGCAGCGCGGCGCCGAGCCCGGCGGGGCGGCCGAGGCCGCGGGTGACGTAGGCGTAGAACGCGCCGGCGTTGCGGATGTGCGCGGTCATGGTGGTGAAGCCGACCGCGAAGAGCGCCAGGATGACGCCGGTGGCCAGGTAGGCGACGGGCGTGCCGATGCCGCCGAAGGCGATCGCGAACGGCGCCACGCCGGCCATCACGGTCAGCGGTGCGGCGGCGGCCACGACGAAGAAGACGATGTCGCCGGTGCCGAGCACGCCGCCTTCCAGGCGGGCGGGGCCGGTGGAGCCGGCGGCTGCGGTGGCGGGGGGCGGGGGGGGGCGGCCCCCGCGGGGGGGGGCGCGCGCGGGGGGGGGGCGCCCGCGCAGTGCTCAACGACGTGACCCGCGCCCCGCA
>NZ_JBHWIO010000018.1:40770-60138 GCF_042732075.1 Kitasatospora sp. NPDC059812 | reverse complement strand
GCTCCCCGTGTGTGGTGGGTGGGGGGGGGGGTGTTTTTTTTTTACCCCCCCCGGGGGGGGGGGGGGGGGGGGGGGGGGGGGGGGGGGGGGGGGCCGGCCCCCGGCGCTGGGTCCGGCGCGGCCGGTGTCGGGGCCGGTGCGGGGGGAGCCGGGTGCGGTCGGGGAGGCCGCGTCGGAGGGCAGAGTCATGGGGGAGCTCTCCTGGGGTCGTACGGACGAGGGTAGAGCGGTCGGCCGCCGATCGGGTGCGGGCGGTCGACGGGGGAGCGGACGCCGTGGGGGGCGTTCCGGCGGGCGGGGTACGGGGGGATCCCGGGGGGTCAGTGCGTGCGGCGGCCGCCGAGCCAGGTCCCGGCCACCGGGACGGCGGCCAGCTCGGCGGCCGGCACCGCGTAGGGGTCGGCCGCCAGGTGCACCAGGTCGGCCCGCATCCCGGGGCGCAGCACGCCCCACTCCGTCTCCTCGAAGGCCTGGTGCGCGACGCCCGCCGAGTACGCCGCGAGTGCCTCGGTGAGGCCGATCCGCTCCTCGGGCAGCCAGCCGCCGGCCGGCAGGCCGTCCGGGGTCTGCCGGGTGACGGCGGTGGCGAGACCGGCCAGCGGCTCGTAACGGGTGACCGGCCAGTCGCTGCCGAAGGAGACCCGAGCGCCACCGCGCAGCAGGGCGGCGATCTGGTACTGCCGGGCGCCGCGCTCGGGGCCGAGCCGGGGGAGGGTGAGTTCGGTCATCAGCGGGTCGGTCTGGGCCCACAGCGGTTCGAAGTTGGCGATCACGCCGAGTTCGGCGAAGCGGGGCAGGTCGGCCGGGTCGACGAGCTGGACGTGGGCGATCACCGGGCGGCGGGCGCGCAGGCCGTTGCGGCGGGTGGCGGCCTCGACGGCGTCCAGGGCGATCCGGACTCCGTGGTCGCCGATGGCGTGGATGTGCGGCTGGAAGCCGAGCGCGTCGACGGCGGTGACGGCGTCGGCCAGTTCGGCGCCGGTCCAGTTGGCGACGCCGTGGGAGTGCGGGCAGTCGCTGTAGGGCGCCAGCAGGGCGGCCGTCCCGGACTCGACGACGCCGTCGGCGAAGAACTTGACCGCCCGGGCGGTGAGCCGGCCGCGCCCGCCGGCCTCGACCCGCTCCCGGTCGGCGGCCAGGGCGGGGAGCCGTGCGCGCCAGCCGTCCGGTTCGAGCAGCAGGGCGAGCCCGGCACGGACGGGCAGGTCGTGTTCGGCGACGGCGGCGAGCCAGGTGTCGACCTGCGCGGGCTCGATCCAGGCGTCCTGGAGCCAGGTGAGCCCGGCGGCGGCGAGCGCGGCGGTGGTCTCGCGCAGGGCGGCGACCTGCTCGGCGAGCGGGAGCGGCGGGACGAGCGCGAGGACGGGGTTGAGGGCGCCGAACTCGCGCAGGGTGCCGAGCGGGGCGCCGTCCGGGCGGCGGACGATCTCGCCGCCCACGGGGTCGGGCGTGTCCGGCCCGTACCCGGCGCGGCGCAGCGCCTCGCTGTTGGCCCAGCCGGTGTGGTGGTCCATGGTGCGCAGCAGGACGGGCCGGTCGGGGACGGCGGCGTCGAGCAGCCGGGCGTCGAACAGGCCGCCCTCGGCGAGCCACGGGTCGACGGCGTCCCCGGTGATCCACTCGGCCTCGGGGTGCCGGGCGGCCCAGGTGCGGACGGCCTCGACGACCTCCTCCAGGCTGGTGCAGTCGCGCACCGGCACGCCGCGCAGCCCGATGGCGCCGATCAGCGGGTGGAGGTGGCCGTCGCCGAAGGAGGGCAACAGGGCGCCGCCCGCCAGATCGACGGTCTCGGTGCGGTCGTCGCGCAGGGCGAGCGCCGCGTCGCCGAGGGCGGTGATCCGCCCGGCGGTGACGGCGAGGGCGTGGGTGGCGGGGTGGGCGGGGTCTCCGGTGTGGATCCGGCCGCCGGTGAAGATCGTGTCGGCACGCATGGGGGAGCGTCCTCTCCGGGTCGCGGCAGGCGACGAGGGCGGCCTGCCTAAACCGAATGGGGTTCGGTTACCGTAGGCGCGGCACCGGCGGGTGCGGAAGAGTTTTATTGAAAGCCATTCAGTAACGCTTGGGTAACGATGATCTTGAGAGTTCTCCGGAAGGCTCCCTGAAGGGCTCCCCGAAAAACTCCCCGAAAGACGAGGAACCGGCATGGCCAGGCCGCGCACACCCCTGCTGGACCGGCAGCGCATCGTCGACACCGCGCTGCGGCTGGTCGACGAGTCGGGCGACCTCACCATCCCCGGCCTCGCCGGCGCCCTCAAGGTCAGCCCCTCCGCGCTCTACCACCACGTCGCCGGCCGGGCCGAGATCGTCGCCCTGATGCGCGCCGAACTCGTCCGCACCATCGGCGAGCAGTCGATGTGGGACCAGCGCTGGGACGCGGCGCTGCGCACCTGGGCGCACGCCTACCGGGACGCCTTCGCCGAACACCCCGGCATCGTCCGCCTGCTCGCCACCGCCCCGCTCGCCGAATCGTTCATGCACGAGCTGTACGAGCGTGCCGTCGCCACCCTGGAGGGCGCGGGCTTCGCCGCCCGGGACGTGATGGGCGTGATCACTGCCCTGGAGAGCTTCATCCTCGGCTCCGCCCTCGACCTGGTCGCCCCGGACGTCATGGTCGACGCCGTCGACCGTGACGCCACCCCTCGCCTGGCCGATGCCCTCGATGCCGTCCCCGCCGGCCGCGAACGCGCCGACCGGGCCTTCGAGCTGGGCCTCACCGCCCTGATCGCGGGTTACCGGGCGCTGCTGCCCTGACCGCCCTCCGTGCTGGAGCCGGGGCGCGCCGGGGTCGGGTCGCCGCAGTTCCGCCGGGTCCGGTCCCGTTCCTCCATCCGGTTTCTGAGCAGGCGTGATGACCTGCTAATGTTCTTCTCGTCGGGAGGGAAACAAACTCCCGAGCAGGCGTCAGCGGTGCTACCAGAGCACGTCCTACTTTCAGTAGGAAGAGTCCGTGCGACCCGGGCCTGGCGCTCCACCCGAAGGGGCTCGTTCCGTCCAGCGGAACGGGCCCCTTCGTCATGTCCGGGAGCTCCGGCGGCAGTCGGGCGGCGACCCGGTGGTGTAGACCTGTTTGCCCGGGCCCCTATCGCATGTCGGCGGTCGAAACCCTGCCGTGCGGCCGGTTCTCGGCCAAGCTCCCCTGCCAGGTGGTCGGCGGGTGGCGGTGGGCTGCGGTCCGCGACCGTCCCCGGGCCAGCGGGTTCGCCCGGCAGCGGTGGCTGACGCCTTGTCACACCTTGGCCGGAAGTGGACGCTACTGATGTGAATATGCCATTGGAATGTTCGTCATATGCAATCCGGCAGTAGCCTTCCGTGTCGAGCCCGCCACTGCTGGTGGCGGCCCGGCCGTGCCGTGCTGCGCCCGGCTGCCCAGACCCCCTCGAAGGAGCCGGTGTGCCGGGTATCGACGAATGCCTCGCCGGAGCGATGTCGATCTCCGGGGCACGCTCCGCGAGCCTGGTCGACTGGAGCAGCGGACTCGCACTCGGCAGCCTCGGCGAGTGCCCGACCGGTGACCACGAGACCGCGGCTGCCGAGACAACCGACTTGGTGCGGGCGGCCGTTGAGAGCCAGACCTTCACCGGGGCGGAGGACCGGCGGTCGCCGTTACAGGACGTCATCGTCACCGCCGGCCGCAGCTACCACCTCATCTGCTTCATCGACACCGTCTTCGACAGCCGCCTCGTCCTCCACCTCTGGCTCGACCGCGCCCAAGGCAACCTCGCCGCCGCCCGCTACCGCCTCCAGGCGCTCGCCGAGGAACTGGTGCTGGGGTGAGCGGGACGCCCGCCGAGGCCATCGGGTTTCGGCCAGCACGCCGGACGGGCCGCCCCCGCCGCCCGCGCTCCACCGGGCGGTGGCCCCGATGAACGCCGCGCCCGCCGCCGTCCGCCCGCCCGCCACGCCGCAGACCCCCGGCGAGGCCCTCGGCCTGCTCGCGGCCCGCCGCGCCACCGGCGCCCTGTGCGGCCCGCTCGGCAGCCTGCACCTCGTCGACGGCCAGGTGGCGCACGCCGACTCCCCGCGCGCGCCCGGCCTGGCCGAACTCCTCACCGGCTGCGGCCGGATCACCCCCGGGCAGTGGGCGGAGCTGCTCCGGCTCGACGGCCCGCGCGCCCGGGTCGGTGAGGCACTGGTCGAACGGCGGCTGCTCACCCGGGGCGAGCTCGAACTCGGCCACCTGGGCACGCTCTTCGACGCCGCGTTCTTCGTCCTCGCCGACCGGACCGGCGGCGTCTGGCGGTTCGAGTCCGACGCCCGGCACTGGCTGGGCCCGGTGGCCACGGTCGACCCCGGCCGGCTGCGCCGCGAGGTCGAGCGCCGGGGCCGGCTGCTGGAACGCATCTGGCCCTGGCCGCAGCTCGACACCGCGCCGGTCCGCCCGGTGGTGCCGGTCCCACGGCCGTCGCACCGCCCGCCCGGCCGCCGCCGGCGCGAACTGCTGGACCACGCCGACGGCCGAAGAACCCCGGCGGACCTGGCGCGCCTGCTCGGCCGGTCCGGCTTCGGCGTCACGGCGGACGTCCGCCGCCTGGCCGCCGCCGGGCTGCTCGACGCCCCGCGGCACGCCGCACCGGCGGTGGCGCCGGCGGTGGCACCGAGCGCCGCGACACCTGTGGCACCGGTGACGCCCGTGGCACCTGGGGCGCCGAGGCCCGCGGCGCCCGTCGCGGAAGCCGAGGCGTCGGCTCCCGAGGCGCCGGCTCCCGCTCGCCCGCCGGGAGGAGGCCTGCACCGCCGGGTCCCCGGCGCCACCCTCACCGGCGCCACGCCGTCCGGTCCCGTGGCCCCCACCCGCTCCGATCGCCCGCCCACCACGGCAGCGGCCCACCCGCCGCTGGCCGTCCCCGACCCGGACATCGCGCTGCTGACCCGGGTCCGAACCCTTCTGGAGGCCCGACTTTGAACCACTCTCCACCCGCGACCCCGCCGTCCCGGCCATGAGGCGGGTGCTCAAGCAGCGTGTCGGAAGGAGACAACTGATCGCCTTGGAGACCGAACTGCTCGCCGAGCTCCGCGCCGTCAAGCAGCGCGTCCCGCACCTCGCGGGTGGCCTGGTGGCCAGCGTGGACGGCCTGTTGGTCGCGCACGACACCCACGGGGCGGAACCCTCCGGCCTGGCCGCGATGACGGCGGCCTCGCTGTCGCTGGCCCAACGGCTCGCCGACACCACCGGCCAGGGCGAGTTCCGCGAGTCGCTGGTGCGCGGCGAGCACGGCTACGTCGCCACCTACGCGGCCGGGGGCAGCTGCGTGCTGGCCCTGCTGGCGCACCCGGACGTCAACGTCGGCCGGCTGCACCTGGAGGCCCGCCGCTCGGCCCAGCGGATCGCCGGGCTGCTCAGCGACAGCCTCCTGCCGAAGGACCCCCGCGACCCGGCCTGACCGGCCTGACCGGCCAGGCCCCCGGCCCGACCGCACCTATCACCCCAGCACCCCACCACCGAAAGGGAGTTACCCAGATGACCGACGCAGCCGGCGCGCTCAAGCAGGCCATGACCAGCATCGAGGGCGCCATCGGCGCGGCACTCGTGGACTACAACAGCGGCATGGCGCTCGCCACCCTCGACGGCCCCGGCGGGCTGGACCTCAACGTGGCCGCGGCGGGGAACACCGACGTGGTCCGCGCCAAGATGCGCACCATGGACATGCTCGGCCTGCAGGACGGGATCGAGGACATCCTGATCACCCTCAGCAGCCAGTACCACCTGATCCGGCCGCTCGCCGGCCGCACCGGCAAGGGCCTCTTCCTCTACCTGGCGCTGGACAAGGCGCGGGCCAACCTGGCGATGGCCCGCCACCAGCTCACCAGGATCGAGGCCGACCTGGAGGTCTGACAGGTCGGACAGGCGGACAGCTCGAAAAGCTCGGACAGGTCGGAGAGTCCGACCGGACGACGCGTCGGCCCGGCGCCGGCTCAGGCCGCGCCGGGCGCCGTCCACCGGACCTCGCCGCCCGGCAGCCCCGTACACACCGCCCCCTCGGCGGTCTCCACGCTCCACGGCGCGAGCTGCGCGTGCGGCGGGACGGACAGCGCGCCGCCCTCCGCGAAGGCCAGCTCCAGGCCGCCGGCGAGGGTGATCTCGGCGGTGTCGACGGTCCGGCCGACGAGCGCGAGCAGGGTGCCGGTCGGACGGACGGTCAGCGCCGGAAAGTAGTGCTCGACCTCCGCCGGGGCGGTGAAGGAGGGCGCGGCGAGGCGGAACTCGTGCGCCACCCGGACGGTCACCGGTCCGTCGAGGGTGAGGTCCAGTCGGTCGCCGCCGCTGACCGACGCCACCCGGCGGCCGGCCAGTGCCTCCGTGATCCCGTGCTGCGTGATCCCGTTCTGCATGGCCCCAGTGTGACCCACCCGACCCGGCCTTGTCCGCCCTGCCCAACAGCCCCGCCCGACCGGCCGGTCCCCCTGCCGCGCCCTCCTGAACCCTCCTGAACCCGCTCGACCCGCCCGCCCGCCGCTACCCGGCGGCGCGTCCGCGCACCAGCTCGGCCGGCCCGCCCGCCCGCTCCCGCGCGGCCAGCGCGGCGGCCGTCCGGGCCCAGGACGGGCCGGTCAGCAGCGCCCGTGCCTCGGCGGGGCCGCAGAGCCGCCACTCCACCAGTTCCTCCTCCGGCAGTGCGATCGAACCGAGCATCCGTTCCGTCACCGTGCCCCCGTCGAACACGGACACCAGCACGGCGGTGTCCCGCCCGGTCGCCGGATCGGCCTCCGGGTCGGCGGCCGCCCCGGGCTGCCAGTCCAGCGCCAGCAGCCGCCCCGGTTCGACCTCCCAGCCGAGTTCCTCGCGGATCTCGCGCCGGACGGCCGCCCGGGGCAGTTCCCGGTCCGCCTCGATCCCGCCGCCCGGCAGCGTCCAGTACGGCACCCGGCCGCGCGGCCCGTCCCACGGCCGCAGCCGGACCAGCAGGACCCGCCCGGCGTCGTCGGTGAACAGGGCCCGCGCCTTGGCCCGGATCCGCGGGCGGGTGGCGATGTAGGTGGCCCGGTCCATCGGCGGCTCGTACCCGGGCCCGCCGGGGGCGGAGCCCAGGGCTGGCGCGTCGGCCAGCCCGGTGTACGCGGGCGGCGGTTCGTCCGCCGGCAGGTGGTCGAGGGTGTGCCCCACGGGCCTGCTGTCCTCCAGCTCCAGCGGACCGGCCGACCGCGGCGCCCGCAGGCAGGCCGTGACCCGGCGGGACAGCAGGGGCGGCAGCGCGTGGCCCGCCTGTTCCGGGGTCAGCCAGGCCCAGCCGCCGACCTCCGCCGCGTCCGGCCGGATCGCCGCGGCCTGTTCGGCGGTGATCGGCTGCGCCCAGTACAGGTACGCGGCGATCGGCGGCCGGAAGTGGTCGAGCGTCCAGTCGACGCAGGCCAGCGGCCCCAGCCGGGGCGTGAACCCGAGTTCCTCCACCACCTCGCGCAGCGCGGTCTCCCGGGGCGAGCGGTCCTGCGGCTCCCACCCGCCGCCCGGGATCGCCACCGGATGCTTCCGGTCGTACGGCAACCGCACCACCAGCACCCGCCCCCGCTCGTCCGGGAACAGCACCCCCGCCGCCGCCAGCAACTCCCGCCCGCTCCCGGATGACGCGTCCACCGCTGCTCCCTCCGTCAGGCCCGGTTCGAAGGCCGTGTCCCCCCGACGACTCGGCGGACCCCTTTCATGGTTCCCCCCACGAGCCGTCCTAGCCGAGCCCGCGCCGCCTCACCCCAGTGACGCGAGGGCCTGGGCCGCCGCGCGGGCCATCTGCTCGTCGTGCCGCCCGCTGGACCCGCGCAGCCGGGCGAGGCCTTCGGCCGCCGCCAGGGCGAGCAGCCCGGGCAGCAGGTCGGTGCTGCGGGCGGCGACCCAGCGGGTGCCCTGGGTGGCCATCCACCACAGGTCGGCGGCCCGGCCGGGCGGAGCCTCGGCGGGGGTGTCGACGGGCGGCGGGCCGAGGGGGTGGCCGGCGGCGGCGAGCAGTTCGTGGAACCGGCGGGCGATCAGGTGGTGGCCCTCGGCGCTGGGGTGCAGCCGGTCGACGCTGAGCAGCCGGCGCTGCGCGCACCAGGGCAGCTCGGCGATGTGCAGGTGCACCGCCCGGTGCCGGGCGGCGAGGGCGTGCACGACGGTGTTGACGGCCTGCATCCGCCGCGCCAGCGGTCGGGCCAGCGGCGCGGGCAGGCGGAGCAGGGTGCCCGGATCGGGCAGGCAGGCGGTCAGCAGGACGGCGCCGTGGCTGGAGAGTTCGCCCAGGGTGGCGTCCAGCTCCAGGGTGGTGCGCCGGATGTCGAAGCCCGCCCGTAGGGTGTCGTTGCCGCCGACCACCACGGCCGCGAACCGCGGCCGCAGTGCCAGTGCGGCGGGGAGTTGACGATTCGTCAGATCAGCGGTCAGGGCGCCGCTGCACGCCAGGTTGGTGAACTCGACGCCGCCCTCGGGTGCCAGTGACCGGGCCAGGACGGCGGCCCAGCCGCGCCACCCCTCGCCGACCGGGTCCCCGACCCCTTCGGTCAGCGAGTCCCCGAGCGCGACGAACCGCACCGGCCCGCTGGTGGCCGGGCGGCCGTCCGCGGACCGGTCACGCCCGGTGCCGAGCACGCTCATCCCAACCCTCCTCCACCGCACCGGGGTTGCGCACGCCGGGGTTCCGCATGCCGGGGTTTCGAACGCTGTGGGCCGCGAGGAACGCGGCCACCGCGGCCGGCCAGCCGTACCGCTCGGCCTGGGCCCGGGCGCCGGCCCGCCGCGCCTGCTCCGGGCGTGCCAGCAACTCCCGTACCGCCGAGGCGAATCCGGCCCCGGTGTCGGCGGCGGCCATCCCGGCCAGGCCGATCAGACCGGGCAGCGCGGAGGAGCGGCTGACCGCCACCGGAGTCCCGCAGGCCAGCGCCTCCAGCGCGGCGAGCCCGAAGGTCTCCACCGGCCCGGGCGCGAGCACCACGTCCGCGCAGCCCAGCAGCCGGGCCAGTTCCTCCCGCCGGCCCAGGTGCCCGAGGAGGCGCACCGGCAGTCGCAGCCGCTCCGCCCGGGCCGCCAGCCGGTCCCGCAGCGGTCCGGCCCCGGCCACCACCAGGACGGCCGGCAGCCCCCGGGCCCGCAGCGCGGCCAGCGCCTCGACGGCCCGTTCGGGCCGCTTCTCGGCCGAGAGCCGGGAGCAGAGCACCAGCAGCACGTCGTCCGGCCCGCAGTACCGTGCCCGCTCCAGGGCCCGCGCGGCCGGCGGCAGCGGGCGCATCGCGTCCAGGTCCACGCCGAGCGGGGCCCGGACCAGGTTGGGCACGCCGATCCGCCGGAACTCCGCCGCCGCCCAGTCGGTGGTGCAGAGCACCGCGTCGTACGTACGGGCCGTCGCCGCGTTGAGCCGGTCGGCGGCCGCGTCGGCGAGCGGGCGGGGCAGCCCCCAGGTACGCAGCAGCCCGACGGCGCTCTCGTGCGACACCATCACCGAGCGGACGCCGTGCCGCCGGGCCCAACTGCCGGTCCAGCGCAGCGTGGTGCGGTCGGACACCTCCAGCCGGTCGGGTTTCAGCCGGGTCAGTTCGGCGGCCACCGCCCGCCGGTCGGTGAGCACCCGGTAGCCGCCGCTGGCCGGCAGCACCGGCCCGGGCAGGGTGACCACCAGGCCCTGCTCGCACTCCTCCTCGCTGCGCCGCTCCCCGGGCACGATCAGCACCGGCCGGTGCCCGGCGGCCAGGTAGCCGGCGCCGAGGTGGCGCAGCGCGGTGCGCAGGCCCCCGGAGACCGGGGTGACGAAGTTCGCGAGCCGCACGATGGTCAGTGGCTCGCGGTCGGCGGTGTCCGTCATGCCGGCAGCTCCTCCACGACGGCGACCGGCTCGACGACCGCCGGGGGAGCGGCAGGGGGAGCCACCGGTGTGCCCCGGTGCTCGGCGAGGACCTCCGCGTAGTGCCGCAGCAGCAGGTCGCCGACCGCCTCCCAGGTCCGCGCGGTCACCTCGGCCCGTCCGGCGCGCCCGTACGCGGCCCGCCGCCCGGGGTCGGCGGCCAGTTCCGCCACCGCCCGGGCCACCGCGGCGCCGTCCCGGGGCGGCACCAGCAGGCCCGTCCGGTGGTGCGCGACCAGGTCCAGCGGGCCGCCGGCGGCCGGGCCGATCACCGGCACGCCGCTCGCCATCGCCTCCTGGATGGTCTGGCAGAAGGTCTCCAGCGGGCCGGTGTGCACGAACACGTCCAGGGTCGCGAAACAGCGGGCCAGTTCCTCGCCGGTCCGGCGGCCGAGGAAGACCGCGCCGGGCATCGAGGCCCGCAGCCCGGGCCCGGACGGCCCGTCCCCGATCACCACCACCCGCACCCCGGGCAGGGCCGACGCGGCGGCCAGCAGGTCGACCCGCTTCTCGGGCGCCAGCCGCCCGACGTACCCGACCAGCACCTCGCCGCCCGGGGCGAGCGCCCGGTGCAGCGCCTCGTCCCGGTGCCGGGGGTGGAACCGCACCGAGTCCACCCCGCGGGGCCACAGCTGCACCCGGGGCACCCCGTGCGCGGTGAGGTCCTGGGCGGCGGGGGTGGACGGCGCCAGCGTCCGGGCCGCGGCCCGGTGCACGGCCCGGATCCGCCGCCAGGCGGCCGCCTCCCCGAGGCCCCGCCCGGCCCGGTAGGCGTGCGCGTACCCGGCGAGGTCGGTCTGGTAGACGGCCACGGCGGGGACGCCGAGGCGGGCCGCGGCCTGCATCCCGCGCGCGCCGAGCACGAACGGGCTGGCCAGGTGCACGATGTCCGGCCGGTGCCCGGCGACGGCAGCCGCCAGCTGCCGGCTCGGCAGCGCGATCCGCACCTGCGGGTACCCGGGCAGCGGCACCGACGGAATGCGCACCACCGGCAGCTCCACCGTTTCGGAGCCGCCGAAGGTGTGCGGCGGGCACGCGGCGCCCCGCGCGGGTGCGGGGGTGACGACGAGTGGCTGGTGGCCCCGGCGGACCAGATGCTCGGCCGTCCGCAGCACGCTGTGGGCGACTCCGTTGACCTCGGGCGGAAAGGATTCGGTGACGATGACGACGCGCATGCCAGAGTTCTGTCCGCGCCCGGCGTGCACCCGGCCAAAGGGATCTGTCGTACAAGCGAACGCGGGTCGGCGATTTGCACCGCCGACCCGCGCCCGCACCGCGCCGCCTCAGTGCGACCCGGCCGCCTCCTTGAGCTCCGCGTACGGCGCGAGCTTGCGGAGCGACTCGATGCTCCTGAGGCACTCGTCCTTGCTCTCGTGCGGGTCCCCGGTGACGATGACCGTCCCGTTGCTCGCCTTGAGCCGGAAGCGGTGCATCCCGCTCTCGTCCTTGTACAGCTCGAACTTTCCAGCCATGCCTGTAACAGCCTTCCGTTCAGGTGACCCCCTCGCACCGCACCGTAGGGCCAGCCCGGTTGCTCCGCCCGCCGGCTGGGGCATCCGAGTCATCCGGCCCTGCCCACCTGGCCCGTTCGGGTCAGGCGGTGCTCGCGGGGGAGCTGTGGGCCTGCGGGCGGCTGGGCGTGGTGGCCCGGGAGCGCTCCTTGCGGAAGCCTCGTTTCACCGGCGGACCGGGGTGGTGCCGTTCATACCGAAGCGAGCGGAGCACTGCTCGCCGGATCGGTTGTTCGCGTTCCACACGCAGATCCACATCGTGTAGCCGATGTCCGGGACGAAGCTCGTCTTCGCGGCGCCCAAGGAGGCGCGGAAGGTGTAGGTGATGCCGTCGCTGCGGGCGAGCTCGGCGACGCAGGTTTGGCCCAGGGAGGTGTTGAGCACGCCCGCGAGCGAGCCGGAG
Organism: Kitasatospora sp. NPDC059812; assembly: GCF_042732075.1. Taxonomy (NCBI): domain Bacteria; kingdom Bacillati; phylum Actinomycetota; class Actinomycetes; order Kitasatosporales; family Streptomycetaceae; genus Kitasatospora; species Kitasatospora sp. NPDC059812. Next base: position 48,424 of record NZ_JBHWIO010000018.1, on the reverse strand, counting down.
CCGTTGTCGTCCAGCCAGGCGGAACAGGCGGCGGTGGGGCCGAGCCAGTCGGTGTCCGCCTCGGAGCCCTTGACCTGTGCCGGGTCGTCGCTGCCGTTGATGCCGCGGATCGATGACGAGGTGGGGCTGGGGGCGGCCGTTGAGGGTGCGGCGGTGGCCGTGTTCGGTGGGGTGGCCGTTTCGCCAGGCGGGGTGGTCGGGGGCTGGGTAGCGGGTTTGGCGGCAGCGAAGGTCGAGGGCCGCAGGCTCGGGGAGGGTGCCCGCGTGGTGGCGGCCGGGGCGGTTGAAGGCGGGGGAGAGGGTTCGGCGGTGGCGGTGGCGGTGGCGGAGATCGAGGCGCTCGGGCTCGCGGAGGGTCCTTGCGTCGTCCCGGCCAAGGGCTCGACGGCGACCTGCACGCCGCCGGACTCCTGCGCGTCGTGGTGCTGCGGGGAGGTGGACGGGCTGAGGACGAACACCGCGACCGCGCCGAGGGCGGTCGCCGCGGCGATCGGCAACAGGAACAGGTGCTTGCGCGGGCGGCGAGGTGATGCGAGGGGTGCGGGCCCGACGTCGGGGTTCGGGTCCGTGCTCGTATCCGGTGGCGGGACGGTCTCCAGCTTGCCGACGGGCGTTTCGGCGAACGCACGTCGAGCGCCGATGCGTGACATGACCTCGGGCGGCCAGGACGGGGGAGGGGCGAGCCGGTGCGTGCGCGTCGCCAGGACGATCTCGTCGGCGGTGGGGCGTGCTCCGGGGTCGGCGGCGAGACAGGGCCCGAGGAGGGCGGCGAGGTCGGCGTCCACGGCGCGCAGCGGCTCCACGTCGGGGACGGTGCCGGGCGTGCGACCCGAGGCGGCGTAGAGCAGGAGCGCCGCGAGCGAGTAGACGTCCGCGGGCGCTGCCACGTCCTCCTCCCCGGCCTGCTGTTCCGGTGCCGAGAAGCCCTGCGTTCCGTAGCTGCCACCGCTCCTGGTGAGCCTCGCCTGGTCCGCGGCGCGCGCGATGCCGAAGTCGATCAGCTTCACGCCGTCGTGCACCAGCATGACGTTGGCGGGTTTGATGTCGCGGTGCGCGATCCGGGACGCGTGTACGGCCCGCAGTTGAGCGGCCGTCTCGGCCAGCAGTAGCCACAGCGCCCCGGCGGGCAGCGGGCCGTGCAGCCGGACCGCCTCGTCCACCGTGAGCCCGGGGACGTACTCGGTGGCGAACCACGGGCGTTCCGGAGTGGCGTCGCTCGCCAGCACCCGCGGTCCGACGCCGAGCGGCACACGGTAGAGGATGCCGACCTCTCGTTCGAAGCGCTCGCCGGGGACCAGCCGCGGCCGGACGAGCTTGACAGCGGCGTAGCCCCTGTCCGAGACCCCGAGGTAGACCTCGCCCATGCCGCCGGTGCCGAGCAGGCCGATGATGCTGAAGCTGCCGATCTCCTGCGGATCGCCCGGACCGAGTGGTTCGGCGACCACGCTGTCGATCGCAGCAGCTCGCCGGCTGATCTCGCTCACGGCGGGCAGGCTATCGGGCAAGTCCACTCCGGACAAGCGGAGTTGGTAGTTCCGCAAGCTCGGCACGCCGCATGCCCGCAGGAGGACTGGTCCTCCCGGTGCGCTCATACACTGGCGCGACCCGAGGCGGAGGTATGTGAGATGGCGTACGAAAACTTCCCACCCCAGATGCTGCCGCCGGGCAGTCCTTCCGGCAGAGTGCCCTCGGCGCCACCCGGGACGATCTTCGTGCTCGGCCCGGAGGGTGGGTACGCCGTGCCGCCGCGCCGGTACACCTTGCTGTTCGGGCGCGACCGCGAGGACGTGCACGTACCGGTCGGTGTCGACGACCCGACCGTCAGCCGTCGGCACGGCGTCTTCACCTGCGCCGGCACCGACGGCGACTGGTGGCTGGTCAACACCGGCAATCTGCCGATCGAACTGCCCGACGGCGTGCTGATGCTCACCAGCCACAAGCGGATCATCGGGCCCGGGTACACCCCGCTGGTGATCAACTCGTCCAAGCGGCGGTCCCACCTGGTGGAGGTCCGCGTCGTGGACGGGGACGACCTGCACCCCCGTTCCACGAGCAGCGCCGATACCGCGGCCCCCGAGACGGTCTACCTGCTCTCCCTGCAGGAGCGGCTGGTGCTCACCGCGCTCGCCCGGCGCTACCTGGAGGGCCAGGACGCCTTCCCGCTCCCGTCGGCCTGGGAGGAGACCGCCCGGCTGGTCAACGCCTCGCCCCACGTGACCAAGTTCTGGACCCACAAGTCGGTCGCCAACACGGTCGAGGACGTGCGCGAACGGCTGCGCCGACGGGGCGTGCGCGGACTGACGCGCGACGAGGTCGGCGAGCCGGTCGGCTCGACGCTCAGCGTCAACCTGATCAGGGAACTGCTGAAGACGGCGACGCTGAACGCCCAGGACTTGGAGTTGCTGGCCGATCAGGGTTGACGCGTTTCTCAGGCCTCCGTCTCGGGCGCGGCTTCGGCGTTGTGGTTGTAGGTGACGTGCATGGTGCCGTGTTCCACGGCGAAGACGGCGGCCTGGTCCTCGGCCGAGTTCTGCTGGCGCGGTTGGGGCTGCGGTTGTTCGGGGTGATGCTTCGTGTTCGTCACGTGGTTGTTGTCGCCCACGATGAAGGTGCCGGAGACGTCTCCGGCGTGGATGGTGCCGGGGGTGGATTCCGTAGGCATGGTTGGCCTTTCTCGGTTGGTCCTGTGGAGGTCAGCCTCCGCAGTGGGTTACCAGGCTGCGCCAGGCCGAGTTATATGCCGACGCCTGGCTATTCGTGTCGATCGTGGCACCGGACGGATGGTTCCGAAACGAGCGGAACTGGTTCTCCTCCTGCTGGCTAGCGGTCAGAAGGCCCTTGAGGTCGGATACCACGGATCCGTCCCGCGCTTGCGATAGGGCTCCCCGCAACGTGGACTCGCTGGTGCGCAGGTCTTTGAGGATGATGTCGATACGGGATTTCACCGTGCTGTCGTCGGGAACGGTGGAGGTCCGTCGTGAGTTGTACGCGGCTACGGCGTTGTTGTACGAGTCGAGGGCGCTGTGAACGGCGGTCAGGTCGGCGTTGTGCTGCTGGATCTCTTTTCCCAATTCCGGTGCCACCGCTGCGCACACGGGATCGACGGGGTCCGGTGTGACGACGGGGGCAGGGATCGGCGGCTTGGGGGTGTAGACCGGCCGGGTCGGGATCGGTGGGTAGGTGACCTGGGCCGGCTTGGCCAGGTTCGACTGGTTCTGGGTGTAGACCATGGCGCCCACGCCGAGTACGGCTGAGGCGCCGACCACGCAGGCGACGGCGAGGGCTGCTCCGCCCTTGGCAGCTGCTGCGCCGGCGGTGGTGACCGCGTGGCCCGTGCTGGACGTGGTGGTGGCGCTCGCGGTGTGCGGATGGTGCGCCCCCGAGAGGTCGATTCGGTGCGGCGCCGCCTGCGAGGGGGAGTGTGCGCCGACCACATGGCCCCCGGGCGGGGGCTGTTGGGCGGAGTGGGACAGGTCGATCACGTGCGGTGTACCCGGCGGGTGCACGGGCGCCGGAGCGCCGGAGGCGGGGACGGGGTGGGTGACGGCCGGCGGCTGGACGACCGGGTGGGTGACGGGCGGTGGTTGGACGACGGGGTGGGTGACGGTCGGTGGTTGGACGACCGGGTGGGTGACGGCCGGCGGCTGGACGACCGGCTGGACGACGGGGTGGGTGACCGTCGGCGGGCTGACCACCGGGTGCGTGATCAGCGGGGACTGGCCGATGGCGTGTGCCGTGGTGGCCGGGTCGATCGGCGGCACGGCGGTGATCGTCGTCGTGGCGGCCTGGTGGGCCACCGAGTGCGCTTGCAGGGCGGCGAGTTCCTGCCAGAGCGCCCCCGCCTCCAGCACCAGGGTCGTCGTCAGTGCCGCCCGGCCGATCGCCTTGCGGCGGGTGCGCGCCTCCCCCAGGAAGAACTCCTCGCCCGCGCGGTCTCCCGCGCTCTTCGCGGCGGCCCAGCCGGCTCCGAGGAGGCTGCCCCACGCGTCGAACTGCCGGGAGAGCGCCAGTTTCGGCGAGGCGGCACGGGCCAACTCCACGCCGAGCTGCGCCTGTCCGCTCCGCTCCGCTCCCAGCACCGCGACGTCCAGAGCCTGGAAGTGGGCCGCGACCTCGTCCGGGGTGGTCTCCCGCGACTCGACCCACGCGGTGAGCGCCCGGCAGAGCGGCGCGGCGGGGTACTGCGTCATCCGGCTCTTGAGCACGCACTCGGCGACGTCCGGCGGACACCCGTAGCCGGTTTCCGAGGCGACCAGCAGGCCGTGCCGCACCAGCCCGCTGGCGAGCGCGTCGCTGTCCGTCCGGCTGAGCAGGGCGTTGAGCTGCCGGGCGGCCAACTCGGCGCCGGAGAGCGAGCCGAGCAGGTACAGCAGGTCCCGCTCCTCCGGCCGGAGCCTGTTGAGCAGCGCGGGAAGGAGCGCGGGGAGATCGGCGATGCCCGGCAGGCCCTTGCCGGTCGCGGCCGACAGGGCGATGCGCCGCAGTCGGAGCGGATTGCCGTGCAGGGCGTCGCACAGCGCCGTCACGGTCCGCGCTTCGTCGGGCCGCAGCGCGCGGGCCAGGACCGTCTGGACCAGGACCACCCCTGCCGGGGCCGCCAGTCCGTCGAGTCGGATCGGGTGGACGCCGGTGACCGACGACCGGCGTTGCGAGGTGAAGACGAACGTGGAGTGCTCGGCCAGGTCGAAGAGCCGGTGCAGGTCCTTCTCGTCGAGTCCCGCGTCGTCCAGGTAGATCCGCAGCCGCAGGGTCTTCAGGTGCTCCTTCAGCACCTCCAGCGACGGCTTGTAGTTCGGTGCGTCGAAGCTGATGTCGAAGATCGCCTGCGCGAGGTCGTCGGCCGTCCGGCCGCCGGCTTCGATGTAGGCCGCGCCCTCGGGCCCGCGCGGCAGGGTGCGGGCGAGGTGGCGCAGCAGCGCACTCTTGCCGACCCCGGAGGCGCCCCAGATCTGCACCAACTGGCGTGCCCCGATGGCCTGTTGCAGTGCCTGGAGCTCCCGTTCCCGGCCGATCAGCGGATCGGCGGCGGAACGCGGCAGGTGGGAGATCGGCTGACGTTTGACCGGGTTGGGCGGAGGCCCCGCGTTCACGGTGATGGCCGAACCGTGTCCGGTGGTGATGTTGAGGTTGGTCACGGTGTTCCGGTTGCCGACGATCATCGTTCCGGACACGTCGCCCGCCCGGATTCGCGTGGAACCGTCCGGAGCACCGTTGTTCTCTGGCATCTGTTTCTCCGGTCCTCTCCAACGCTCGGGTTCCGGCACTCGGTCATGCTGGCGCCGACCCGTCGTCGGAACCCGGCGCTTTTACCTGTTTGGTGAGATCGCCCGTGAACCGGCCGGTTCGGCCGCGGCGGCGATCCGGGCGAGGTGGTCCAGGTCGAGGATCGTGATCCTGCGGTAGCCCGTGACGACCGCGCCCGACTCCCGCAGGGCCCGCAGGGCCTTGTGGATCGACGACTCCGCGGCGCCGACCAGCGTGGCCATCTCCGGCTGCGACAGCGGGAGATGGGCTTCGTTGCGGCCGGGGCGCCCGTAGGTGACGGCGAGGTGGTGCAGGATCCTGGCCAGCCGCCCGAGCACGTCGCAACCGGTGAAGTCGACGATCCGGCTGGTCGCCGTGCGCAGCTTGGCCACCACGCTCGCGTTGAGTGCGAGCCCGATGGCGGGGTGCTGCTTCGTGCACGCCAGCAGTTCGGTGGGCAGGATGTAGCGGGCCAGCACCCGGCCGCAGGCGGTCACGGTGCCGATGCGCGGCTGACCGTCGATCCCGGCGAACTCCCCGACGAGGTCCCCGGCCATCCGCACGGCCAGCAGTGCGTCCCGACCGTCCTGTGCGTGCGCGGTGACCTTCACCGTGCCGCCGATCAGGAGCAGCGAGAAGTCCGAGGTGTCGGCCTCGCGGATGGTGATCTGACCGGCCGGGTAGGCCACGCCGTGGCCGAGCTCCAGCAGGACTCGGCGATCGGCCTCGCCGACCCGGCCGAGCAGTCCGGTCGTCGGCCAGTAGGCCCCGGCCCCGCGCATCCGTGTGTTGCTCATCGGTCACTCCTCCTCCTCGTCCGGCCGAAGCCGGACAAGCCGTATTAGTAGCCGGTTTACCCGAGGACCCCTCCTCTACGTTCTGGTTAACCATCGTGTCGGCACCGGGAATTCGGTGCCGACGGCAGTTCGATCCTCGAACCGCCGGCCCTCGTCGTGATCGCGGAGGGAATGTGAATCCGAGGTACGAGTACCGAGCTCTGCTGGCGTGCGACATCGCGGGTTCCGCGGGCCGCGGTCAGCAGCGGCTGCAGGAGATCCGCGGCGTGCTGCGGTCCGCGCTGTTCGGCGCCCTCGGCGTCGCGGAGCTGGACCGGCGGGACTTCGCGTACGTGGACACCGGCGACGGCTGCCGGCTCGTCGCCCCGGCCGGGTTGCCCAAGGCCGGACTGCTGGTCCCGCTGCTGCCGGAGCTGGGCGCGCGGATCCGCGAGCACAACCGGCACGCCGGCCCGGACACCCGGCTGCGGGTACGGGCCGCCGCGCACGCGGGGGAGGTTCGGCTCGATCCGGACGGCACGGTCTCCGGCACCCCGTTCGAGGCGCTCGCCCGGCTGCTCGACTCGCCCCCGCTGCGGCATGCGCTCCTGGACGGTCCGGACGGCACCCCGGTGGCCGCGGTGCTGTCGCAGCACTACTACGAGGAGACGGTCGGGCACGGCTACGAGGGGCTCGAAGCCGGTGCCTTCACCGCGGCCGAGGTCCGGGTCAAGGAGTACGCCGCACGGGCCTGGCTCTGGTACCCGGGCAGCCCGGTCGGGCCGCACGGCGGTCCCGGCCCGGAATCCGGCTCCCGCGAGCGGCCTGCGGAAGCCGAGCCGCGGGCCGTGGAGCAACTCGTCCAAGCCACGGGGAAGGGCACGGTCTTCGCCGTCGGCCGAGGTGGCCAGCACATCCACTACAACGAACGGGGCTGAAGCGCCGATGAACCAGGAACTCGCCGAGCTGGCCGCGAGCGGAGCCACCGCTCTGGTGTCCGCGATGGGCACCGATCTGTGGAACGAGGCGAGGCGACTGATGAGCGGCGTCATCGCCCGGGCCCACGGCAGCCGCCGCAGGGAACTGTCCGTCGCGCTGGAGCGGGGGTCGACCGCCACGAGGGGAGCGGTCGACGCCGCGGCCGTGGACTTCTGGACCGAGGCCCTGCTCCAGTTGCTCGTCCGGGACCCGGCTCTCGCCCAGGACGTCATAGCTCTGGCGACGCTGCGGACCGCGCAACGGCCGGACGTCGTGGTCCAGGTCAACTCCGCCACCGGTTCCGGTGAGGTGTTCGCGGTGCAGCACGGTGACCAGCACTTCGCCTCGGGGCCGAGGTCCCGCGATCGTGAGGAGCGGCCGTGAGCGGGGGCGACGGCCGGCGGGACGGCCTGACGGACGGCTGGGTGCGGGCGGGGCTGCTCGCAGCCGTCGTCATCGGGGCCTTCGCCGAGGTCGGCACGCCGCACCGGCACTACGGCTGGCTGGTGAACGCGTTCGCCCTCGCGGCGGTGGGTGTCGTGGGGCGGGGGGGCCCCCCGCGGGGGCCGGGCCCCCCCCCCCCCCCCCCCCCCCCCCCGCCCCCCCCCCCCGGGGGCCCGCCCCCCCCCCCCCCCCCCGCCCCCCCCCCCCGCGCC
>NZ_JBHWIO010000018.1:25925-40760 GCF_042732075.1 Kitasatospora sp. NPDC059812 | reverse complement strand
GCGGGGGGGGGGGGGGGCGGGGCGGGCGCGGCGGGGGGGGCGGCCCCCCCCCCCCCCCCCCGCCCGCCCGGCAGCGGGACCGGCCCGAACGGGGGCCCCGGCCCGACGCGACGGCGCCGGTCTGCCGCTTCGTCGCGGCACCGGCGGTGTCGACGGCCCAGCCCGGCAGGCCCCGGCCGTTCCTGCGCGAGAGGCCGACCGACCTGAGCGTGCCCCGCTTCGGCGAAGGCGCGCGGGCACAGGGCTACCCCTGGCTGCTGCCGGGGCGCACGGTGCAGAACGGCATCGCCGCCGACGAAGCCAGGGTCGGTGCCCTCACCATCCGCGCCGCCTCCGTCGTCGGGCCCGGCCACCGCTGCGGCCAGCCCGCCGAGCCGCGACAGGACTCCTACCGGATCGGGCGGAGCCCGGACAGCCGGTACGCGATCGTGGCCGTGGCCGACGGCCTGTCCAGCGCGGCCTGGTCCGACATCGGGGCCACCGCGGCCTCCAGCCAGGCCGTCACCCTGCTGCGCGAGCAGATCGAGGCGGTCGGCTTCGACCGGCTCGACGTCAAGGCGCTGTACGGGCGGGTCGCTGAATCGATCGCCGCGCACGCGGCCGGACGCGGCGTCGGCACCTCGCACCTGGCGACCGTGCTGATCACCGCGGTGATCGCCGAGCCGGACGCGAACGGCGTGGCGCGGGCATGGGTCGGCTGGCTCGGTGACAGTTCGGCCTGGACACTCGACCCGCGCGTCCCGCTGTGGCAGTTCTCCGCCGGCGAAGCCAAGGACCGTGCGGCCGTGGTGGTTTCGAACGAGGTCGCCGGCCGACTGCCGGACACGCCGCACCTGGCCGTGGACGGTTACGTCACCCTGGCGGCCGGTGCCGCCCTCGCCCTGGTCACGGACGGGATCGGCGACGCGTGGGCGGACCGGGCGGGCAACGTCAACGAGTACTTCGCGAACGCCTGGCGCTCGCCGGTCCCGGCCACCCGGTTCACCGCCGACGTCGGCTTCGACGCACCGCAGTGCCTCGACGACCGCACCGCCGTCGTGGTGTGGAACGGCAGCGGGACATGACCGACTCCGATCCCGTCGCCGGCGGCGGCGCCCCGGCGGTGGACCCGCGGGGCTGGGCGTTGCCGAGGACCGTGGGCCTCGGCGATCTCGGACCGCTCGCCGAGCCGATCTCCGAACACAACGGCCAGGCCGTCGCCGTACGGCCGCTGACGGACCATCCGGGCTGGCTGGCCAAGCTCTACCGGCCCGGCCCGCACCAGGAGGACGGCCACCGGATCGACCTGCTGATCTCCGCTCCGGACACGCTGCCGGAGGCGGAGCGGGCGAGCTTGTACGCCGGGACGTGCTGGCCCGCGGCCCGGATCCGCGAGCCGGGGAACCCGGCCGTCGGGTGCGTGATCCCGATGGCGCCCGAGCAGTACCGTTCCGAGCTGCGGCGTGGCAAGTTCAGCGAGCGCCGGTTCCTGGAGATCGACTGGCTGGCGAAGTCCGACGAGTCGATCCGGCGCGTCGGCCTGCCGTGCCCCGGCTTCGAGGGCCGACTGGCTGCCTGCCGCCGGCTGACGGAGCTCGCCGCGATCCTGGAGGGCCTGGGCCTGGTCTACTCGGACTGGTCGTTCTCCAACGCCTTCTGGAGCCCGGAGGGCCGTTCCGTCTACCTGATCGACGTCGACGGCTGCCAGCCGAAGAAGATGCCCGACATCCACCAGCCGAACTGGGCCGACCCGCTCACGCCGCCGGGCTCCGACGCGGACCAGTACACCGACCGCTACCGGCTCGCCCTGCTCGTCGCCAAGTGCCTGACCGGCCGGCGCGACGCGAGCACCTTCCACGGCGTCGCCGCGTCCCACTGGCTGAACCAGCCCGCCGTCTCCGAGGTCCTGCTGGACATGCTGCTCGCGACCGACCGGGAGCGACGGCCCGCGGCCGCCCAGTTGAACCAGGCGCTGAACAACGGGCCCTACCTCAGGGCCGTGCCGCGTCCGACACGTACGCCGCTGCCCCAACTGCCCCCGAAGCAGCCGACGGTGGTGCTTCCGCAGCCCTCGCCGAACGCGAACCCGAAGCCCCCCGCCGTCACCCCCGTCAGCACGGTCGAGGAGAAGCAGAAGCCCGAGACCGGCTCGTCCACCAAGTGGCTCTGGGTGCTCGCCTTCGTCGTGATCCTGGTCATCGTCATCGTCATCGCCTCCAACCACTAGCTCAGAGGTGCACACAATGTCACTCTGCCTGCCCACCTACGTGGTGATCGACGCCTCCTCGTCGATGAAGCCGCACGAGGCAGTGCTCAACGCGACCCTCTCGCGTCTGCACTACAACCTGGCGACGAATCCGCGCGTCTCGGAGTTCGCCAGGGTCAGCGTGGTCGCCTTCTCCACCGACGTGCACGTGGTGATCCCGATGTCGGACATGGAGCAGGTCCCGAGCATGCCCGAAGTGATCTGCGGCGGGGGCACCGAGTACGGCAAGGCCTTCGACCAGTTGCGGCAGAGCATCGAACAGGACGTCAGCAGCCTGCGGGCGCAGCAGTACAGCGTGCTGCGGCCGGCGATCTTCTTCCTGACCGACGGCGCCCCGACCGACGCGAGGTGGCAGGACTCCTTCCGCGCGCTGGTGGACCGGAACTGGCCGCGCCACCCGCACGTGATCGCCTACGGCTTCGGCGCCGCCAGGCGCGACGTGCTGAAGGAGGTGGCGACCAAGGCGCTGTTCATCGCCGACGGTTCGGACACCGAGTCGGCGCTGAGCGGGGCGATCACCGGCCTGCTCAACACCCTGATCGCCTCCTCGCAAACCGGTCAGATGCACATCGCCACGGACGTCAAGGGCTTCGAGTACGTGCAGGTCGCCCAGGAATACGTGGACTGAGTGTGGACACCGACCCGCGTACCGCGGCGCCCCGGGCGCTGAGGGCCTCCGCCGGGCTGTCCGTGCTGGCCGCGGTGCTGCTCGCCTGCGGCGGCGTGGTCGAGGTGGCGGGCCATCTCGGCGGCCCCTCGACGAACGGGGGCGGAGGCGGCTCGTACCCGGCGACGCCGGTGCCGGTACAACCGACCCCGACCCCGACCCCGACCCGGACCCGGACCCCTGAGGTCTCCTCGCCCGCCGCGGCGCCGTCGCCGAGTTACTCGCCCTCGGCCTCACCCACCCAGTTGCCCGAGCCGACGACCGCCCCCACCACCCCCACCACATCGGCGTCTCCTTCGGAGCACCCTCCAGGGAAAGGGGCGTCCCGGACGAAGGCTCCTGTGACGAGGAACGCCGCCCCGTAGCTGCGATACCGGCGCGGCCACGGAGGGGCCGAGCAGCACGGGCAGCCGGTGGGCGGGCCGGGGAGTGGGGCGGGGGGTGCCGCTGATGGTGCCGCTGATGGTGGCGCCGTCACCCGAACGCAGTCGCTTCGGGTCCTCGCGCGGCCCCGGAGTCGCCCGGAAGGCGGCTCCGGGGCGCCTCCTCAAGGCGGACCTGCCGTGGCGTCGGCGGTGCCGGGGCGTCATTCCGGTGGTTTCCGCGGGGCTCGACGCGGGGTCTCGCCTCTCGCCGCGCGGGGGTGCGCACCCCCGCCCCGTCGGTCGGCTGCGCCATCCGGGTAGGCCTCGGCGGGCGGGGTCGGCGGCCCGGGCGGGGGTCCTCGGGGAGGGGCGCGGGGGACGGGGGCTCGCGCCGAAGCCGTCGTCGCGGGGGCCTGCGGTCGACCGGTGGGCGGCGGCGCTCGGTGCGCGGGGGTGGCTGTTTCGAGACGCCGGACGAACGGCACTTGACGGTGGGTCAGTCGAGGAGTCGACCGGGCGGATCCTCGCCCGACCCGGCTCGTCGGGGGGCCGGGCGGGAGGGCCGGAACCGGCTGTCGAGGCGTGGGTCGGGCGGTCCTGTCGGGGGGCCCTTTGCATGCCGAGGACCGTTCGCGGTTGCCGTCCAGAAGCTGCGAGCCGGGGCGTCAGGCGGATACTGGAGATGTGAGAACGGCTCTGGCAGGCACATCCCTGACGTGCCCGCCGCTTAGGGCTGTCTCACGGCAACGGCAGTCTCTGTCGTGCTCCCCGGGTCCGCGCCGTCGGCGTCGGCCGTGGACGTGCGGCGTGCCAATGCAAGGGAAGAAATGGAGTCGTGATGAGTTACTTCAACCGCAGGGACCGCGGTCGCGGACGTGAACGTGACCGTCGCCGCCGTCGCCACGGCCGCCGTCGTCGGTTTGGCTTCTGGTGACAGATAAGGGCGGTCCGGGCTGTGCTTAACAGCCCGGCATGACACCCATCCCTGGGGCCGGCGGTATCACCGCCGGCCCCTCATCCTGAGTGGGGTTCCTCCATGCACGGTGCGACGCCCATGGGGGGTCCGGAGGACCGGGCAGCCGACCGGGCCATCGACCAGGGGCCGGTGGCGGACTCGCCCGTCATCTCGCTGCGTGAGCTGTTCCGGCGGTTCTGGCCGTGGGTCCGACCGGACGTGCGCTGGCTGCCGCTGAGCGCGGTGCTGCTCGTTCTCGGCGCCTTCGGCGAGGTCGTCTCGGTCTGGATGTTCAAGGACCTGATCGACGAAGTCCTGGTGCCGCGGCACTTCGCCGAGTTCTGGCCGCTCGGTGGCACGATGCTCGCCGCGGCCGCGGCGGCGGCGCTGTTCACCTTCGCGGGCACCTACACCGGCACCTGGATCGCCGAGCGCTACCTGCTCCGGCTCCGGACCGGCACACTGGCCCATCTGCACACCCTGCCGCCCGACACCCTGGAGACCCGCTGGCGCGGCGACCTGGTGGCCCGGATGACCGCCGACATCGCGACGATCGAGCAGATGGTCGCGACCGGCCTGGTCGAGGGCGCGGTGGCCTCGACCAGCCTGGTGCTGTTCGCCGGCGCGGCGTTCTACCTGAGCTGGCCCCTCACCCTGGCGGCGCTGATCGTCGCGCCGCTGTTCATCTTCACCACCGGCTTCTTCGGGCGCCGCATCCGCATCCGGGAGCGGCAGGTCCAGCGCCGTGCCGGCGGCGTGACCGCGCTGCTGGAGGAGACCCTGCGCAACGTCGTGGTCACCCGCACCTGCGGCCAGGAGGAGCGCGAGGTCGAGCGGGTGCACCGCGAGGGAAAGGCCCTGCTGGACGCCGAGCTCTCCGCCGCCCGGATGTCCGACCTCTACCAGCCCCTCCTCAACGTCCTCCAGATGCTCGCCGGGCTGGTCGTGGTGGGCGTCGGCGCGCTCCAGGTGATCCGCGGCGAGCTGAGCCTGGGTGGTCTGCTCGCCTTCGCCGCCTTCATGGCGCAGTTGTTCGAGCCGATCCAGCAGCTCGCCGGGCTCGTCCCGCTCGCGGGCGCGGCCTGCGCCTCGGGCGAACGCCTGCTGGAGATCCACGACCTGTCCAGTCCGGTCCGGGAGAGCCCCGCCGCGCGGGACGCCGGCGCGGTCCGCGGCCGGGTCTCCTTCGAGGGCGTCCATGTCGCCTACCCCGGCAGTTACGACGCCCCGGTGCTGTCCGACGTCAGCTTCGACGTCAGCCCCGGCAAGGTTCTGGCCGTCATCGGCCCCAGCGGCAGCGGCAAGTCCACGCTCGCCAAGCTCCTGGTCCGCTTCCTGGACCCGCAGGCCGGTACCGTCCGCCTCGACGGCGCCGACATCCAGGACCTGACCATCGCCTCGCTGCGCGGGGCGATGAGCTTCCTGCCCCAGCAGGCGCAGCTCTTCCACGCGACCATCCGGGACAACATCGCCTACGGCAGGCCCGACGCCCCGCAGGAGGAGATCGAACGCGCCGCCCGCAGCGCCGGCGCCCACGGCTTCATCACCGCGCTGCCGCAGGGCTACGGCACGGTCATCGGCGACGAGGGCTTCCAGCTCTCCGGCGGGCAGGCCCAGCGCGTCGCCATCGCCCGGGCCTTCCTGCGCGGCGCGCCGGTCCTCGTCCTGGACGAACCCACCACCGGCCTGGACCCGAAGACCGTCCAGCAGCTGATCCCCCCGCTGCGCCGCCTGATGGCGGGCCGCACCACGATCCTGATCACCCACGACCCGGCCTTCCTCCCGCTGGCCGACCACGTCCTCACCCTCCAGCCGCCGGACGCTCCGCGCCCCCGCTTCGCGGAATCGGCCGCCGGGCGCCCGGAGGCCGTCGCGGTGAACGCGTCCGAGGCGGGGCTTCCCGGTGAGCGGGGCCACGGGCCCGGGTGACCTTCGCCCCCACCCGAACGGCCGGGATCCGCAGACTGCGGACCCCGGCCGTTCGAGTGCGTGCGGTCAGGAGACGACGATGGTGGTCCGCAGGTAGTAGACGAACGGCGGGCAGGCCGAGCCGCGGTCCGGGAAGGCGCAGCGCCAGATCCAGGTGATGTCGCTCGTCCCGGCGGTGGCCGCGCTGAAGGTCGCGTGCGTGGTGTTGTCGGGGTCGGTGCTGCCGGAGGTCTGCGGCAGCACCGAGGGCGCGGTCGTCGCCGGGACGGAGGACAGCCAGGTGACGGTGCTGTCGCGGTAGGGCGGCAGGTTGACCTGGACCACGTCACCCGGGTGGACCTGCACGGTCTGGCCGTTGGAGGCGGCGCCGAGGACCACGACGTCGTTCAGGGCCGGCCGTGCCGGGGCCGCTGCGGCGGCGGTGACGGTGCCGGCGGTCAGGGCGAGGACGGCGGCGGGGGCTGTCAACAGCCTCAGGATCTTCATGGCACTCCCGGTACTCGAAGGTTCACGGAAACGGAGGTTCGCGTGGAACGGCGGTGCAGGGTGCGGAGGTTCCGGCCTCCCGTCTATCCGGTGCGGGCGGCCCGGCCGATGGCGCGGAGCCGCCCGGGAGGGAAACCTCCGGCCAAGGATGTCCACATCTGCCGCCTCCGGCAAGGCGCGTGACGATCCGTCAGGCGCTCGTTACTCCGAGCCGCCGAGGCCCCGGCCCTCGGGCCGTCAGTCCCGGCGGCGGGCCGCCATCCAGACGTAGACCAGGATCCCGGCGAACAGGAACAGCACGCCCTGGTAGACGGCCGCGTAACCGGCGCCGGCCACCAGCCACAGGGAGAAGCCGAAGGCGCCCAGGCCCAGCACCGCGTCCCGGGCGAGCCGGCCCCCGGAGACCTTGTCGGGCATGCCGCGCACCAGCCAGTACAGCTGCGCGGCGGTGGAGAGCAGGTACGGGACGGTCGCGGTGAAGGTGGTGACCAGCACCAGGATGTTGAACGCGCCCTTGGCGCCGGTGGCGAAGTTGAGGATGGTCAGCACCGAGGCCAGCGCGACGCTGGTCACGACGCCGAACACCGGGACGCCGCGCCGCTCCTTGGCGAAGGCGGCCGGGAACAGCCCGTCCTTGGCGGCCGCGTACGGCGCCTGGGCGGCCAGCAGCGTCCAGCCGTTGAGCGCGCCGGTCATCGAGACGAGCGCGGCGACGGCGATGGCCGTGCCGCCCCACGTGCCGCCGAACATGGCGTCCACGGCGTCCGAGAACGGCGCGGTGGAGTGGATCAGCCGGTCGTGGGCGACGGTGCCGAAGACCGCGAGCGTGCCCAGCAGGTAGACCACCGCCGCACCGGCCGTGCCGAGCACGCTGGCCCGCCCGACGTTGCGCTCCGGATCGCGGACCTGGCCGGCGCTCATCGCGGCCGACTCCACGCCCAGGTAGCTGAAGAGCAGGATGGCCGCGGCCGCCGTCATCCCGCCGGCCCAGCCGTGCCCGGTGGCGTCGAAGGGGCCCAGGTTGCGCGCGTCGAAGAAGCCCAGACCGCCCACCGAGACCAGCAGCAGCGGGATGAACTTGAGGACGGTGGAGACGAGTTGGACGGCGCCGACGTAGCGGGTGCCGGCCAGGTTCGCCAGCGCGGGCAGCCACTGGAAGGCCATCGCGGCGGCGATGCTGAGCCCGATGGAGTGGCCGACGGGCAGCAGCACGTCGAGATAGCCGACGGCGGCGACCGCGAGCGCGGCGTTGCTGACCCAGGTGGTGATCCAGTACGACCAGGCCGACAGGAACCCGGCGAAGTCCCCGAAGGCCTCCCGGGCGTAGATGTAGGGCCCGCCGGTGCGCGGGTTGCGGCGCGCGAGCTGCCCGAAGACGAGCGCGAGGGCGATCGCGCCCACGGTCAGGACGGCGAAGGAGACCAGGCTGACCGTCCCGTAGGGGGCCACGGCGGCGGGGATCATGAAGATGCCGCCGCCGATGATGTTGCCCATCACCAGGGCGGTGGCGGTCGGCAGGCCGAAGCGGCCGCCCTTGCGGGGTGTCGCGGTGACCGCTTCCGGCGTCTGCGGCGGGCTCGGTCGGGTCGCCTGCCGGGGTGCGGCCGGGCTGGTCTGCATGAGGGTGGTGCGCCTTTCGTGGTCCTGCTCGTGCTCGGTGGAGCCACCGTTCATGCTCGAACCGGGTGGCGCTCTGTACCAAATCGATGGGATTTGTTCAGTCGGCCTGGCATGTCACCGCAAAACTTGCGGTCCCGCGCCGGTCGGACGGGCACTCGTCCTGTGCCGCTCCGGCGGGCACTCGTCCTGCGCCGGTCGGACGGGCGCTCGTCCAGTGCCGGTCCGGCGCGGCCGTTCGGCGTGCGGCCGGGTGTCCGAGGGCGTTCACCCGGGGGAGGGACGTCGTCACCCGGATGCCTCAGCCGGGTTGCGGCGCGCCGCGGCGCGTGCGCGTTCGTGTGCAAACGTTGGCCCGGCGCCTCCCCGTGGGGCGTCGCCCAGCCTGCGGGCGGTCGACGTGGCCGGTCGGGGGCGCGGGTCAGAGGACCAGAGACGAACTAGGGGACAGTAGATGTCGCTTCGTGGGAAGATCCGCAAGCTCGCGGTGATCGTGGCCGTGACGGGTGCGGCCGTGGTGGCCGTGCCGACCTCGGCCATGGCGTTCGGCCACACGCCGGTGCCGTCCTCCGGGCAGGGCCTGGAGTCCGGTTCGGCGGGTGTCGGCCTGTTCGGCCCGCACGCCAACTGGTTCAACTACCACGAGCACAGCGAGGGCTGATCCGTCCGAGCTCGGAGCCCGGGGGCCGCTGTGGGCCTCCGGGCTCACGGCTGTCCGCGCGGCGAGGCGCGGTGCGGTGCCGTGCGGCGCGCTGCCGGACCGGTCGGGCGGATCGGGCGGGCCGGGGTGGCGGCCCGAGCAGGTCAGGACGGTCGGGCGGGGGCGGCGGCCCGCTCGCGCAGTTCCTTCAGTACGGCGATGTCCATCGCGTGGCCGGTGCCGTCCCCGCCGTGCTTGCGGTCCGGGGTCTCCACCAGTAGCGGGACACCGGCCGTCTCCGGGTGCTCGAACAGCTCGCGGAACGGTTCCGCGCCGATCATCCCGGCACCGATGTTGGCGTGCCGGTCCTTGCGCGCGCCGACGACGTCCTCGGAGTCGTTGGCGTGGATCAGCCGCAGCCGGCCCGGCCCGGCCGCCGACGCCAGGGCGTCCAGGGCGGCCGTCACCCCGCCCGGTACGGCCAGGTCGTGCCCGGCGGCGAAGGCGTGGCAGGTGTCCAGGCAGACGCCGACCTTCGGGTGCCCGTCCAGCGCCTCGACGTACTCGGCGAGCTCCTCCAGCCGGGAGCAGAGCGAGCTGCCCTGGCCAGCCGTCGGCTCCAGCAGCAGCCAGGGCGCGTCCTCGCCGAGGGCGTCCAGTTCGTCCAGCAGCGGCCGCACGTCGGCCCGGACCTGTGCCATCGCCTCGGCCCGCCGGGAGCCGCCGCCGGGCGCCGTGCCGACCGCCGAGCCGGTGTGCAGGACGACGCCCAGTGCGCCGATCGCGTGGCCGCGGCGCAGCGAGTGCCGCAGCGAGTCGGCCGAGCGCTCGCGGGTGGCCGGGTTGTCCGAGCCGAAGTTGATCAGGTACGGCGCGTGCACCCAGGCGGGGAGTCCCTGCTCGGCGCAGGCCGCCCGGAACTCCTCGTCCTGCGCGGGGTTGCCCGGCGGAGTGGCCCAGCCGCGCGGGTTGGCCACGAACACCTGCACGGTCTCGGCGCCGACCCGGCGCGCGTACGCCAGCCCCGTGCCGGCCAGCCCGCGGGCGGCCACCGGGACGTGGGCGCCGACCGGGTTGCGGAGGGTGCCGAGGGGCGCTGCGGGTGCGGTGGTCATGGCCCCGAGGATGTCACGCCGCCGGCCGGCGGTGGCACGCGGCCCGGCCGGCGGTGCCGGGGGTGGTGCCGGGGTCGGTCCGGTGGCGTGCCGTGGGGGGGGGGGGGGGGGGCCCGCCCCCCCCCCCCCCCCCCCCCCCCCCCCCCCCCCCCCCCCCCCCCCCCCCCCCCCCCGCGGCGCGGCGCGGGGGGGGGGGGGGGGGGGGCGGGGGGCGCCGCCGTGGCGCCGGGCCGCCCCCCCGCCGCCGCCCCCCCCGCGCCACGCCGGGCCGTCCCACCACCGGCCGACGCCCCGTCAGTCCCGCAGCCCAGCCCTGGTGGCGGGCCCACCCGGCGGCCCATAGCGTCGAGTCGGCCGCACCCACCGGCCGTCACTGCCCAAGCACACCGTGTAAGAACAGACACCGCGTACCTAGCGCGCCGCCCGGCAGGCTCCGGCCGCACACCGGCGAGCGCGCCGGAAAGAACAGGTCACCACTCATGCCCACGCGACGGGTCCACCACTTCGCCGCGGCCACCGCCGCCGCCACCGCCCTGACCACCGTCCTCGCCACCCTGGCCGCCGCGCCCGCGGCCCACGCCGCCGACGGCCTGCACGTCGTCCAGCCGGGCGAATCGATTCAGCAGGCCGTCGACGCCGCCCTCCCCGGCGACACCGTCCAACTGCTCGCCGGCACCTACCCCGGCAGCGTCCGCATCACCACCCCGGGCCTCACCCTGCGCGGCGCCGGCGCGGACAGCGTGATCACCCCCGGGGGCGGCACCGAGAACGCCTGCGCCACCGCCGGACACGGCCTCTGCGTGGACGGCACCGAGGCGGCCCCGCTGTCGGACGTCACCATCGAGACCCTCGCCGTCACCGGCTTCCGCAAGAACGGCATCGACGCCAGCGGCACCACCGGCCTGACCGTGCGCGACACCTACGTCCACGACAACGCCCAGCAGGGCATCAGCCAGGAGATCTCCACCCGGGCCCGGATCGTCGGCAACCGCGCGACCCGCAACGGCCAGTCCGGTGTCTTCCTCGCCAACTACGCCTACCGCGAGGGCGGCGCGCCCGACACCGGGGGCACCGTCGTGGAGGGCAACGAGCTGACCGAGAACCGGGTCGGCGTCACCGTCCGCCGACTGCGCGGGCTGGCCGTCCAGGACAACGAGCTCCGCGGCAACTGCGCCGGCGTCTTCGTGGTCGGCGACGAGGGCGTGCCCCGGGCCGGGGACCTCGACGTGCGGCGCAACCGGGTCGTCGCCAACAACATGTTCTGCCCGGCCAACCCGCGGCTGGGCGCCATCCAGGGCGCGGGCATCGTGCTCACCGGGGTCGAGGACACCCGGGTCACCGACAACGAGGTCCACGACAACGTCGGCAGCTCGGACTTCTCCGGCGGGATCGTCCTCTTCAAGAGCGCCGTCGGCGTCCCCAACGCCCGCAACACCGTCGCCGACAACCACCTGAGCGGCAACAGCCCGGCCGACATCGCCGACCGCGACACCGGTGAGAACGCGTTCGCCCGCAACACCTGCGCGCGGTCCGATCCGTCCGGCCGCTGCTGAACCGCGGCACCCGCACCCGGTACGACCCGCGCCTGGTACGAACCGCTCCCGGCACGCGCCCCCGGCACCCCCGCCCCCGTCGACAAGGAAGACCTCCCATGACCATCGCACCGCCCCCCACTCCCCAGGCCGCGATGCGCCTGCGCGAGCTCGTCTTCGGCGCCGCCTGCGCCGCCGCCGTCCGCGCGGCCGCCCGGCTCGGCGTCGCCGACGTGCTCGGCGACACCCCGACCAGCGTCACCGAACTCGCCGCCGCCCTCGACACCGAGCCCCTGCCGCTGTGCCGCCTGCTGCGCGCGCTCACCTGCTACGGCATCTTCTCCGAGACCTCCGACGACCGCTTCGAGCACACCGAGATGTCCCGCCTGCTGCGCGAGGACGCGCCCAACTCGCTGCGCTACATCTCCCTCTGGTGCACCGAGCCGTGGACCTGGGAGGCCTGGCCCAAGCTGGACGAGGCGGTCCGCTCCGGCCGCAACGTCTTCCCCGAGCTGTTCGGCAAGGAGTTCTTCGACTACCTGCACAGCGACGCGGGCGACTCCGCGAAGGTCTTCGACAAGGCGATGACCGCCTCCAGCCGGCAGTCCGCCCACGACCTCGCCGAGTACCTGGACCTCACCGGCGTCGACTCGGTGGCGGACATCGGCGGCGGCCAGGGGCACGTGCTGGCCAGCCTGCTGGAGAAGCACCCGGCGCTGCACGGCACCCTGCTCGACCTGCCCAAGGTGGTCGCCGGCGCCGAACCCCGGCTCCAGGACGGCGGTGCCTTCTCGGCCCGCGCCCGGCTGGTGCCCGGTGACTGCCGGGTGGAGATCCCGGTCCGCGCCGACCTCTACATCATCAAGAACATCCTGGAGTGGGACGACGAGAGCACCCGCCGCACCCTCGCCAACGTGGTCGCCGCGGCCCGGCCCGGCGCCCGCGTCGTGGTGGTGGAGAACCTGGTCGACGACAGCCCGTCGATGCGCTTCACCACCGCGATGGACCTGATGCTGCTGCTCAACGTCGGCGGCGCCAAGCACACCAAGGAGAGCATGGTGCGGCTGATGGAGGACGCCGGACTGGACGTCGCGGACGTCCACCCGGTCAACCCCTACCTGCACGCCTTCGAGGCCACCGTGCGCGGCTGAGCACCGGCCCTTACGCGAACGACCGCCGTCCCCCAGGGAGTTGGGGGCGGCGGTCGTTCGCGTTGCCGGTCAGGCCGGGTGCGAGGAATCCAGGTGCGCGAAGACCACCACGTTGTCCGAGTAGTCCTTCTGGCCCTTGTCGTACGTACCGCCGCAGGTGATCAGCCGCAGCTGGGCGTCGGGCGTCTGGCCGTACACCTTGTCGTCCGGGAAGGCGTTCTTGGGGAAGGCCTCCACCGAGTCCACCGAGAACACCGCGACCGTGCCGTCCGCGCGCCCCACCTCGATCTGCTGGTCCGGTTGCAGCTGGCTCAGCATCACGAACACCGCCGGGCCCGTGGTGGTGTCCACGTGCCCGGCGACCACCGAGCTGCCGAGCTCGCCCGGGGAGACACCGTCCCGGTACCAGCCGACCAGGTTGTCGTCGTCCGGCGGCGGCGCGGTGAGCTGGCCCTCCGGATCGAGCGTCAGCTCGGTGAACGGGGCGTCGACGCCGATCTGCGGGATCCGCAGCCGGGTCGGGTTGGCGCGGCCCAGCGACGGTGGCGCAGGGGCCGGGTCCTGGGCGGCCTCCGCAGGGGCCTCCGCGGGGGCGTCCGTGGGGGCGTCCGTGGGGGCGTCCGCGGGGGTGGTGGCCGGTGGGGACGGGCGGGGGGTGGCCGGCGCGACGATCGCCGGGGGACGGATCACGCCGGACGCCGAGTTGGCTTTCGGCGTGGTGTCGACCGAGTTGTACATCAGCAGCAGACCGACCGCCGCCGCACCGATGCCGGTGCGCAGCAGTCGGGACATTCCAGGGACGGGACCGCCCATCGCTCCTCTTTCTCCATTCCCATGCGCAGCCGGGCCGGTGACGGCCCGAAAAGGTCCAGAAGGTCCAAAACGACCCGCCGCCCCCGTGCGCGCCGCCCTGGTGGGGAGGCGCGTGGGGGCGGCGTCAGATGCCGGACGTCAGATGGTGGCGCCGGTGTTGCGGCGGTTGCGGCGCAGCGCGTACGCGCCGGCCCCGAGGCCGCCGATCAGGAGGACGGCGCCGGAGGCGAGGCCGCCACCGGACAGCGTGGTGCCGGTCTCGACCATCGCCAGGCCGCCACCGCCGGCGTGCACGCCGCCGTGCGGGCCCTTGCGGCCGTGCTCGCCACCACGGCCGTGCTCGCCGCCGCGGCCCTCGCCGCCCTTGTCGCCGCCGCGGCCCTCGCCGCCCTTGTCGTCGCCACGGCCTTCGCCGCGGCCGTGCTCGTCGCCACGGCCTTCGCCGCGACCGTGCTCGTCGCCACGGCCTTCGCCACGGCCGTGCTCGTCGCCGCGACCCTCGCCACGGCCGTGCTCGTCGCCGCGACCCTCGCCGCGGCCGTGCTCGTCGCCACGGCCTTCGCCGCGGCCGTGCTCGTCGCCCCGGTCGTCGCCGCGACCGTGCTCGTCGCCGCGGTCGGACTGGTCCTGCGAGGTGAGGCTCTTCGCCTGGTCGGCGGAGCCGTCGGCGAAGGCCATGGGGGTGCCGACGGTGAGAACGGCGGCGACAGCCGCCCCGGCGAGCAGAGTGCGTGCAGAACGCATGAGGTTGATCCTTCCGATACACAGGCCCGCGATCGCCGGCACGGCGCCGGACAAGGGAATTCGTGGGAACTGCGTCTGATTCACCGTCAACCACCGCGACGTCCGCCGCCACCGGAGAGTGGCGACTTGGGTACGGACTGTGCTCGATTCGAGTGGAGTCCCGGCCCGGTTCACCCGGGTGCCCCAGTGAGACGGGTGAAAAGGATTCGCGGCGGTCCGGGCCGAGTCGGTCCTGTGCTGACGGCGTGTCGGTCCGTCCCGAAGGCGCTGACGCCGCGTCGGGCGGGTCCGGGACGATGCTGACGCCGCGTCGGGCAGGCCCGGAAGGTGCTGACGCCGCGTCGGGCGGCTCGGATGGTGCTGACGTGCCGTCGGGCGGGCGTGGGTGGCACTGACGCCGCGTCGGGCGGGCTCGGGCGGCGCTGACGCCACGTCCGATCGGGCCGGACACGCACGTGGGGCCCCCGCCCCCGCGGGGGGGGGGGGGGGGGCCGGGCCCGGGGGGGGGGGGGGGGGGGGGGGCCGCGGCCCCCCGGGGGAAAGCGGGGGCCCGGGGGCGCGTCGGGCGCGGCCCGG
>NZ_JBHWIO010000018.1:13223-25915 GCF_042732075.1 Kitasatospora sp. NPDC059812 | reverse complement strand
GGGGGGGGGGGGGGGGGGGGGCCCTCCCCGCGCGGGGGGGGGCGGGGGGGGGCCTCGCCCCCCCCCCGCGCGGGCCCCCCCCCCCCCGGGGGCCCCCCCCCGGGGTGGGGGCGGGGGGGGGGCCCAGGACGAGCGGGACGGGTGGGACGGGGTCAGCGGTCCCAGCGGTAGAACTCGTGCGCCATGGCGTCCTTCGGCTCGCGCCAGGTGGCCGGGTCGTAGGCCTGGACGAAGGCGGTCAGCTGGTCACTGACGGACCGGAACTCCGGGTGGCCGATGACCTTGGCGACGGCCGGGCCCGGCGGGCGGTCGGCCTCGATGAGGTGCAGGTAGACGTCGCCGAACTGGAACAGGCTGCGGCCGGTGACGCCGATCAGGTGCGGCAGTTCGCCCTGGTCGGACGTGGCGAACACCTCGGCGATGTCCGGTGCCGCCTCCGGCTTCATCCGGGCGACGATCAGGGCGCGGTGCATCCCGGTCACCGCTCCGCCGCCCGCTTCTCGACCTTCTCGCGGATCAGCTCCAGCTGGATCCGGGAGTTGCGGTTGATGTGGTTGACCATGCCGTGGTCGTCGACCGGGGCGGTGGGCTTCATCGCGAAGTCCTGGATCCAGCGCATCCTCGTCCCGGCCGGGACCTCCGCGTACTCCCAGCGGATGTCCATGAACTCGAACGGGCCGGGCTCGACCCGGCGGGCTCGCACCGCGAGCGAGGACTTGTCGGTGGTGCGCTCAGAGACCCAGCTCCACACCTGGCCGTTCTCGTCCGGGTGCATGGTGAGCCGGAAGCGGACGCTGTCGCCGTCGCGCTCCAGCACCTCCACCGAGGCGTACTCGCTGAAGAGGTCCGGCCAGTTCTCCAGGTCGTTGGTGATCTCCCAGACCAGGTCGAGGGGGGCGGCGATGACGATCTCGTTGTCGGTGTGTCCGGGCATCTCAGGCACCAGCTTTCGGGGAGAGGAGGGAGGTGTTGACGAGCTCCAGGAACTCGGCCGGGGTCTTGGCGGACTCGGCGCCCGAGGTGACCTTGAGGCCGTGCCGGTTCTCCAGTTCGCCGACGACGCCGAGCAGGCCGAGCGAGTCGACGCCGAACTCGTCGAACTGCGCGCCCGGGCGCTCCAGGTGGAGCGGGTCGACGGTGACGCCGGCCCGGGCCTGGATCAGGGCGGCCAGCTCGGGATAGCTGAGGGTGTTGCTCACGGGGTGTCCCTTCGGTGGAATTGCGGGTGCGGTCTCAGGGCCGGTCTCCGCACCGGAGCACCAGCGCGGAGTTGGAACCCATCAGCCCGCGGCTGAGCACCAGTGCGGTGCGCAGTTCGGCCGGACGGGCGCGGCCGGTCACCAGGGCGAGGTCGTGGCTGACCTCGGTGACGTTCGGGGTGGGCGGCAGCACGCCGTCCTCCATGGCCAGGACGGCGGCCGCCACGTCCAGCAGCGGCGCGCCGCAGTAGGCCCGTCCGGTGCCGGACTTGGGGGCGGTGACCGGGACGCGTTCGGCCGCCGGGCCGAGCGCGTCGGCCAGTGCGAGCGCCTCGGCCCGGTCGGCGGCCGGGACGCCGAGCGCGTCCGCGAAGACCACGTCGATCTCCTCGGGCGCGATCCTGGCCTCGTCCAGCGCGATGCGGATCGCGGCGGCCAGCCCCTCGCGGGACTCCTCCCAGCGGGAGGCCCCGGTGAAGGTGGAGCCGTGCCCGGCCAGGTGGGCCCGGACGGCGGCACCGCGCCGCCGGGCCGCCTGCTCGTCCTCCAGCAGCAGCATCGCGCCGCCCTCGGCGGGGGCGAAGCCGCAGGCCTGCGCGGTGAACGGCAGATAGGCCCGGTCGGGCTGCCCGGCGAGGCTGACCTCCGGGTAGCCGAGCTGGCAGACCATCGAGTACGGCGCCAGCGGTGCCTCGGCGGCGCCGGCCACCACCGCGTCGGTGCCGCGCTCGATCGTGCGGGCCGCGTGCGCGAGCGCGTCCAGGCCGCCGGCCTCGTCGCTGGCGACCACCCCGCACGGGCCCTTGTAGCCGCCGCGGATCGAGATCTGGCCGGTGCTGGCCGCGTAGAACCAGGCGATGGACTGGTACGGGCCGACGAACTGCGGCCCCTGGCCCCAGAGCTGCTGGAGCTCGCGCTGGCCGAACTCGCCGCCGCCGGAGCCGGCCGCGGTCACCACCCCGACCGCGAAGGGATGTTCGGGGTCGGGGTGGAACCCGGCGTCCGCCACCGCCAGGTCGGCGGCGGCCATCGCGTAGTGCGTGAACCGGTCGGTCTGCACCAGGTACCGGCTGTCGATCGCGGCCCGCGGGTCGAAGTCCCGCACCTGGCCGGCGACGCGCAGCGGCAGCCCGTCGCAGCCCTCGCGGGTGATCCGGTCGAGGACGCTCACGCCCTGCCTGGTGGCCTTCCAGAAGGCGTCGGCCCCAACGCCGTTCGGCGCCACCACGCCGAGGCCCGTGACCACCGCCCGGCGGCCCTGCTGACGTGACGTCATGACACTCACCCCGTTCTGTTGAGCACGACGGCGGACTGGAATCCGCCGAATCCGCTGCCGACCGAGAGGATGTGGCTCAGCGGCAGCTCGCGCGCGGTGCGCGGCACGTAGTCGAGGTCGCACTCCGGGTCGGGAGTCTCGTAGTTGGCGGTCGGCGGCACCACGCCGTGGGCCAGCGCCAGGGTGCAGGCGACCACCTCGATGGCGCCGATCGCGCCGAGCGAGTGCCCGACCATCGACTTGATGGAGCTCATCGGCGTCCGGTAGGCGTGGGCGCCGAGCGAGCGCTTGACGGCGGCGGTCTCGTGCCGGTCGTTCTGCTTGGTGCCCGAACCGTGCGCGTTGACGTAGCCGACGTCGGTGCGGTCCACCCGGGCGTGGGCGAGCGCGTCGTCGATCGCCCGGGACATCTCCAGCCCCTCCTGGGTGAGGCCGGTCATGTGGTAGGCGTTGCCGAAGGTGGCGAAGCCGCCGAGCTCGCCGTAGATCCGGGCGCCGCGGCGGCGGGCGTGCTCCAGTTCCTCCAGCACCAGGACGGCGCCGCCCTCGCCGAGGACGAAGCCGTCCCGGTGGGCGTCGAAGGGCCGGGAGGCGTGCTCCGGGTCGTCGTTGCGCTCGCTGGTGGCCTTGATGGCGTCGAAGCAGGCGACGGTGATCGGCGAGATCGGCGAGTCGGAGGCGCCGGCGATGCAGATGTCGGCGCGCCCCTCCTCGACGGCCTGGAAGCCGTAGCCGATCGCGTCGAGGCCGGAGGTGCAGCCGGTGGAGACGGTCTGCACCGGGCCGTGCGCGCCGGTGCGCTCGGCGACCGTGGAGGCCAGCGTGCTGGGCGCGAAGGCCCGGTGCAGCTGCGGTTCGGCCCGCTGGTGGTCGACGTCCCAGCGGGCGCCGCCGGCGCTGACCAGGGCGTAGTCGTGCTCCAGTCGGGTGGTGCCGCCGACGGCGGTGCCGAGCGAGACGGCGATCCGCCACGGGTCCTCGGCGGCCAGGTCCAGGCCCGCGTCGGCGATCGCCTCGTCCGCCGCGACCATCGCGAACTGCACGTAGCGGTCGGCCCGCTGGACGTCCGCCGGGCTCAGCCCGTGGGCCGCCGGGTCGAAGTCGACCTCGGCGGCGATCCGGGAGCGGAACCCGGTGGGGTCGAAGAGCGTGATGCCCCGGGTGGCGGTGCGGCCGGCGGTGAGGAGCTCCCAGAACGCCCGGACCCCGACCCCGCCGGGCGCGACGACGCCGATCCCGGTGACGGCGACGCGCCGGGTCACGAGGCCACCTTGGCGTGTTCCGGCGGCCCGGCGGCGCCGGTCTCCTCGGTGTCCACGTGGCCGAGCTCGGGGCGGGGGGCGAGTGGGCCGAGGTGGAACACCATCCGGGCCTCGGTGTCGCCGACGTTGCGGAAGCGGTGGCGCATGTTGATCGGGATCATCAGGCCCTGGTTGGGCTTGATCGGACGGCTCTCGCCGTCCAGGTCCACCTCCAGGTCGCCGCTGACCACGAACACGAACTCCTCGGAGTACGGGTGGTAGTGCTCGCCGATCCGCTCGCCGGGCTGGACGATCGCCAGCCCCATGAACCCGCTGGTCGCCCCGCAGGTGGTCGGGGTGAGCATGGCGCGCAGGTCGCCGCCGCGCCGACGGTTCTCCGGTGCCTCGTCGACGTGCACGATCCGTGGGTACTGCGTGGTCATGGTGTTTTCCTCCGAGAGATGCGGCTGGTTCTTCAGTTGTCCTGCGAGCTGCGGTCGGTGACCGGGTTCATGGCGCGGGCGGCGAGGACGGCGGCGAGCCCGGTGGCGGTGCGCAGGTCGCCCTGCGGGCCGAGGTCGAGCAGCCGGCCGAGCGCGGCGGCCTCCTGGTCGCCCGCCACGCCGAGGGCGGCCGCCGGGTCGGCCTCGGCCGGCACCCGCAGGTCGACCAGGCGCACCACCACGTCCGCCCGGTGGAACACGGTGCTGGCCGCGACCGGGCCGGTCGGGTCGGCGGTGGCGAGGTTGTCGTAGTCGGCGAGCAGCTCGGCGACGGCCTGCCCCTCGCCCGGGCGGACGGGGTATAGCACGGCGTGCCGGTGCAGCCGGGCGGAGGTCGGGGAGCTGGCGATCGCCTGGTGCTTCGCCGGCAGCGCGGCCCGGGCGAAGAAGGCGCGCGCGGCCTGCGGGTCGCCCAGCTGGCGGGCCTCCTCCAGGTACGGGTTGATCGCCTCCTCGACGGCCCGTACCTCCGGCTGCATCGCCACGTGGCGCAGCGCGTCGCCGAGGTTGCCGACCACCTCGACGGCCCGGACCACCCGGTTGCCGTGCATGAACAGCGAGGTGCGGTGCAGCCGGGTGTGCTCGTCAACCTCGGCCCGGGGCGAGGCGTAGCCGGACAGGATCCGGGCCACCTCGTGCTCGCTGCCGGGCTTGACCGTGAAGGTGAGCGCGTGCCGGACCACGCCGTCCGGGCCGGGCTCGGCCTTCGGCGGGCCGACGTGCCCGGCGGGCTCGGTGCGCGGCAGGCCGGGCGGCACCTCCAGCGGGGCCCGGGTGCCGGTGGAGCCGGCCGCCGAGGTCTCGCGCAGGATGCCGTAGCGCAGCGAGCGGAAGTTGTCGCTGACGCAGCCGTGCATCGGCTTGACCATCTCGCGGTGGGCGGGGCTGTCCACCCACTCCAGGAAGGTGTCCTGGTCCTCCCACTCGCTGGTGATCAGCCACTGGCGGGGGTCGTTGATCGACTGGCACAGCTGGTCGCTGACATGGCCGGGCACCGAGGCCACCTGGTGGCGCAGCTGCTCGTAGACGTCGAGGAAGCGCTGCTGGGCGCCGTCCTGGATCTCCAGCATCAGTACCACCCGGAGCCGGGTGTCGGAGTCGGCCTGCTGCTTCCGCTGCGGTTCGGACAGAGTTGTCATGGTCCACTTTCTGCTCTGGGCCGCACGTTGCGGGCCGCGGTGGGCCGCGTCCGGGGGGTGCTCCCGGCTTGGGAGGGCGGTGCGACGGCGATCGGCCCGGTCGGTCGGCGCCAGGCCTGAAGTCGATCGTGAGCGGCGTACCGGGGTGCCGCGATATTTGCGGGCCATCCGGGCGAAGAGGCGGCACAAGCACCCTCGGGCGGGGGATGGAAGAGCGGGGCCCCCGGTCGTGCGGTCGCGTCGAGGGCGGCCCCGATCCCAGCCACCGGTCCGCTGAATCCCCTGACAGGGCGGAGCAATTGATGAATCCGAAGGTTGACGACCGGGTGCCGGTCCTGATCGTGGGAGGGTCGCTGGTCGGGCTGTCGGCCTCGCTCTTCCTCGGCCGACTGGGTGTCAGGCACCTGCTGGTCGAGAAGCACGCCGACACCTCGCATCACCCGCGTGGCCGAGGCAACAACGTCCGCACGATGGAGCTGTACCGGGTGGCCGGGATCGAGCCGGCGATCCGCGAGGCGGCGTCGGTCCTCGCCCCGAACCACGGCATCCTCCAGGCGCCCTCGCTGACCGGCGCCGAGCAGGAGTGGCTGTTCCGGGAGATCGATCCCGGCGGGCGGCTCGCCCGGTTCAGCCCCAGCTCGTGGTGCCTGTGCAGCCAGAACGACCTGGAGCCGGTGCTGCTGCGCGCCACCCGCGACCTCGGCGGCGACGTCCGCTTCAACACCGAGCTGCTCTCCTTCGAGCAGGACGCCGAGGGCGTCACCTCGGTGCTGCGCAGCCGGGAGACCGGCGAGGAGCGCCGGGTGCGCTCGGACTACCTGATCGCGGCGGACGGCCCGCGCAGCCCGGCCCGCGAGCGCCTGGGCATCGGCCAGAGCGGCCAGGGCGAGCTGTTCCACAACGTCAGCATCACCTTCCGCGCCAAGCGGCTGGCCGACGTGGTCGGGGACCGGCACTTCATCGCCTGCTACCTGACCAACCCGGAGGCGGACGGCGCACTGCTGCCGGTGGACAACCAGGAGGAGTGGGTCTTCCACGCGCCCTGGCACCCCGAGCACGGCGAGCCGCTGGAGGCGTTCACCGACGAGCGCTGCGAGCGGCACATCCGCACCGCCGTCGGCCTGCCGGAGCTCGACGTCGAGGTGACCGGCCGGGCGCCCTGGCACGCCGCCGAGCGGGTGGCCGAGCGGTACGGCGCCGGGCGGGTCTTCCTCGCCGGGGACTCCGCGCACGAGATGTCGCCGACCGGCGCGTTCGGCTCCAACACCGGCATCCAGGACGCGCACAACCTGGCCTGGAAGCTCGCCGCGGTGCTCTGCGGGTGGGCCGGGCCGGAACTGCTGGAGACGTACGGGCAGGAGCGGCGCCCGGTCGCGCAGGTGACCAGCGAGCGGGCCTCGGCCCGCTCGGCCGAGCACAGCCACCCCGGGTACGCGGTGGTGCCGGGTGCCGGGCGGCAGACCGGGGTGCTCGGGGTGGCGCTCGGCTACCGCTACCCGGTGGGCGCGGTGACCGGGACGGACCCGGCGGGCGCGGTCGTCCCCGAGAAGTTCGAGTCGGCCGGGGAGCCGGGCAGCCGCGCCCCGCACCAGTGGCTGCTGCGGGCGGGCGTGCGCCTGTCCACGCTGGACCTGTACGAGCAGGCGATGGTGCTGCTCACCGGCCCCGAGGGCGCGGCCTGGCAGGCCGGGGCGCGGCGGGCGGCCGACCGGCTGGCCGTCCCGCTGGACGCCTACCGGATCGGCGGCGGCGCCGAGGACGACCTGGCGCCGGAGCCGGGCGCGGACTTCGCGGAGCTGCACGGGATCGGCCCGGCCGGCGCCGTGCTGGTCCGGCCGGACGGCTTCGTCGCCTGGCGCTCGACGGGCGCGGCGGACGACCCGGAGGCGGAGGTCGCCGGGGCCCTGCGGGCGGTGCTGAGCCTGTAGCGCTCGGCAGGCGACGGGACCTGCCCGCTGGTTTCGCAACCGGCGGGCAGGTCTTCGTGTGTGTGGGGCGGATGCGGCCGGAGCCGCCGTCCGGCGGCCGTCGGTCAGGGTGCGGCGAGGTCGGACGGGTCGGTGTTGGCGCCGCACAGGAGGACGGCGACCCGCTCGCCCTCCGCGTGGTCGAGGGCCGCCAGGGCGGTGGAGGCCGCGTACTCGACGGCGATGCGGTGGTCCTCCCAGAGCCGGCGGCGGGCGCGCACGATGGCCTCGTCGTCGACCAGGACGGACCGGACGCCCTCGTGGCGGGCGGCGTGGACGGCGAGGGCGGTGGCGCGGCGGGCGCCGAGGGCGTCCTGGGCCACGGAGGACACCGGGACGTCGACGGGGTGGCCGGCGGCGAGGGCGGCGTGCAGGGCCCGGCTGCCCTCCGGCTCCACCGCGACCACCCGGACGCCGTGCTCGCGGGCCGCGACGGCCACCCCGGCGAACAGCCCGCCGCCGCCGACCGACACCACCACCGTGTCCAGCCCGGGGACCCGGGCGCTGATCTCCTCCAGCACGGTGCCCGCCCCGGCGGCGATCAGCGGGTGGTCGTAGGCGTGCGAGGCCAGCGCCCCGCCGTCCGCCGCGAACTCCTCGCAGGCCGCCAGCGCCTCCGCGTACTCCCGGCCGACCAGCCGCACGTCGGCGCCGTACGAGCGCAGCCGCGCCAGCTTCACCGGGGAGGCCGTCTCGGGCAGGAACACCGTGGCGCGCACGCCGAGCTCGCGCGCCGCCCAGGCGCAGGCCAGCCCGGCGTTGCCGCCCGAGGCGATGGTGACCCCGGCCTCCGGCAGGGTGCCCGCCTCGGCGTGCGCGAGCAGGAAGTTCTGCGCGCCGCGCGCCTTGAAGCTGCCGGTGTGCTGAAGGAACTCCAGCGCCAGCCAGATCCGCCCGTGGTCGTCCCCGGGGGCGACCACGACCGGCCGCACCCTCCCGGCGATCCGCTCACCGGCGGCCTTGACCTCGTCGTACGTCAATCGGTCCATCGTGCCTGCTCCTCAAGCCGGGTGCGTCGCCTCTGGGCTTGACGGTACGTCGCGGGCGCGGGACGAGGAAAGGATCACGGTCGGGCGGCACCGGGGCGGGGCCCTGCTGCCGCCCGACGGGGGCGCGGGGGGCCAGGGCCTAGGGAACCGGGCGGAGGGTGACCGGTCTGGGGGTGAGGGCGCGCAGCACCAGGTCGATCCGGATCCTGGCGGCCCCGGCGCGCTGGAGGGCGGCGGCGACCGCCCGCAGTTCCTCGGGGCCGGTGCAGGCGAGGCGGAGCTCCAGGTCGGCGTCGCCGGCGAGGGAGAGTCCGCCCTGGACGGCCGGGTGCTCGGCCGCCAGCCGGTCGAAGTCGAGCGGGACCGGCCCGTAGCTGACCCGGGCGAGCGCGTGCAGCGCCCGGGCCGGTTCGGGTGGTTCCGGTTCGGGGTCAGGGTCTTCGGGGACCAGCTGGAGGGCGGTCACCGGTGCTGGAGCTGTGCGGTCGGGGCGGGGGCGAGCGGGGTGGCGGGTGCGGTGACGGGCGGGGCGACCAGGCGCGGGTCGAGGACGAGGGTGTCGATGCCGAGGGGGGCGGTGAGCGCGCGCAGGGCGGGTTCACCGAATTCGGTGAAGGCCTGGTCCGGCCCGAAGAGGGCGGCGAGCGACTCGGGGCTGGAGAAGCCGACGGCGCAGCGGCGGCCGTCGCGCAGGCGGAAGAGGCGGAGGGCGGTGGTGGTGCCGGTACTGGAGACGGTGACCGGAACGTGCCAGACGACGCGGGCCATGCGAGTGCTCCCGGGTGGGGTGGTGGTGCCTGCCGGAACTGCTGCTTCGACGCTAGGCCGGGTTCCGCCGGGCGTCGCCGGTCCTGACGCGGCGTTGACCGAATGAGGTGGTGCGTTGACGCACCCCTGACGGTCGGTTCACCCGAGTGGACTAAACCACTCCCTATCATTACGTAAACATCCCTATCGGATGGTATGTTTCCTGCGGATGGGGATGTTCGAGAGGATGGTCGCAGGTGGCGCAGTACTACTCGGTGGAACAGGTGGCCGAACTGCTCGGCCTGCACGTGCGCACCGTCCGCGGCTACATCCGCGACGGCCGGCTCGCCGCGACCAGGATCGGCAAGCAGTACCGGATCGCCCGTGCGGACCTGGAGGCCTTCACCGGCGCCCCGGCCGCCCCGCCCGCACCCGTGCCCGGTGCCGGCCCGCGGCGCGCCGAGGTGTCCGCCGTCGTCCGGATCGAGAACGTCGACCGGGCCGCCGCCGACCGGCTGTCCAACGCCGTGCTGGCCGCGATCGCCGGCCCGCGCGAGGGCGGCTGGCCGCTGCACGTCGAGACCGTCCACGACGAGGAGCGGGAGACCCTGCGGCTCGTCGTCCTCGGCGATCCGGCCGACACCGCCGCGCTGCTCGGCATCGTCCACACGATGACCTCGTCCATGCACTGAGGCCTCGTCCAGGCGTTGACGCCGGCCGCGCCGGATGGCGTCGGTCACACCGGACCCGCATCGGGATCCGCATCGGATCCACAGCGAACCCACATCGACCAGGGAGAACGGCAATGTCCGAGCAGTACGCCACGACGGTCCTGCGGCTGCCCGCCGAGGGCGCGCCGATCCGCGAGGAGCAGGACGCCATGGACGTGATCGGCGACGCGTTCGGCCGCGGCGCCTCCTGGGTGGTCGTCCCCGTCGCCCGGCTGCACCCGGACTTCTTCACGCTGCGCACCCGGGTCGCCGGCGGCATCGTGCAGAAATTCGTCAACTACCGCGTCGGCCTGGTGGTCCTCGGAGACATCGCCGACCACGTCGCGGCGAGCGACCCGCTGCGCGACTTCGTCCGGGAGAGCAACCGCGGCCGACAGCTCTGGTTCCTCGCCGACGAGACGGAGCTGGCGGCCCGGTTCGCCGAGGTCTGAGCGTTCTCCGCTTGCCCCGCACCCGCCCCGGGACCACGGTGGAGCTGACCGTCGGCGCGCCCCCGGGGCACCCGGCGCACGCTCCGGGGCGGGGGGAGGTGGAGCTAGGGGGCCGTGACGAGATATCTTGACGTCAAGACGTTGGAGACGTGAAGCGGAGTACCGATGACTGACTCGACCATCATCTATACGCACACCGACGAGGCTCCGGCCCTGGCGACCTACTCGTTCCTGCCGGTTGTCCAGGCATACGCCTCGACGGCGGGTGTGCGCGTGGAGACCCGCGACATCTCCCTGGCCGGGCGGATCATCGCGAGCTTCCCGGAGCGTCTCGCCGAGGGCCAGCGGATCGAGGACGCCCTCGCCGAGCTGGGCGACCTCGCCAAGACCCCGGGCGCCAACATCATCAAGCTGCCGAACATCTCGGCGTCCATCCCGCAGCTGAAGGCCGCCGTCGCCGAGCTGCAGGCGCAGGGCTACGCGCTCCCGGACTACCCGGACGACCCGCAGACCGACGAGGACAAGGACGTCCGCGCCCGTTACGACAAGGTCAAGGGCAGCGCCGTCAACCCCGTCCTGCGCGAGGGCAACTCGGACCGCCGCGCCCCGGGCTCGGTGAAGAACTACGCCAAGACCCACCCGCACCGCATGGGCGCCTGGTCGGCCGACTCCGAGACCAACGTCGCCACCATGGGCGAGAACGACTTCCGCTCCACCGAGAAGTCCGCCGTGATCGCCGCCGACGGCGCGCTGCGCATCGAGCTGGTCGCCGAGGACGGCAGCGCCACCGTGCTGCGCGAGCGCGTCCCGGTGCTGGCCGGCGAGGTCGTCGACGCCTCGGTGATGCGCGTCGCCGCCCTGCGCGAGTTCCTGACCGCCCAGGTCGAGCGTGCCAAGGCCGAGGGCGTGCTGTTCTCGGTCCACCTCAAGGCCACCATGATGAAGGTCTCCGACCCGATCATCTTCGGCCACGTCGTCCGCGCCTTCTTCCCGAAGACCTTCGCCAAGTACGGCGAGGTGCTGGTCGCCGCCGGTCTGGACCCGAACAACGGCCTCGGCGGCATCCTCAACGGCCTGGACGGCGTGCCGCACCTGGGCGCGGAGATCAAGGCCTCGTTCGAGGCCGAGCTCGCCGAGGGCCCGGCCCTGGCGATGGTCGACTCGGACAAGGGCATCACCAACCTGCACGTCCCGAGCGACGTCATCGTCGACGCCTCGATGCCGGCCATGATCCGCACCTCCGGCCACATGTGGGGCCCGGACGGCCAGGAGGCCGACACCCTCGCCGTGCTGCCCGACAGCAGCTACTCCGGCGTGTACCAGGCCGTCATCGACGACTGCCGCGCCCACGGCGCCCTGGACCCGGCCACCATCGGCTCCGTCCCGAACGTCGGTCTGATGGCCCAGAAGGCCGAGGAGTACGGCAGCCACGACAAGACCTTCGAGATCGCCGCGGCCGGCGCCGTCCGCCTCGTCGACGCCGAGGGCAACGTGGTGCTGGAGCAGGCCGTCCAGCCGGGCGACATCTTCCGTGCCTGCCAGACCAAGGACCTGCCGATCCAGGACTGGGTCAAGCTGGCCGTCACCCGCGCCCGCGCCACCGGCGACCCGGCGGTGTTCTGGCTGGACGAGAACCGCGCCCACGACGCCGTCCTGATCGAGAAGGTCAAGAAGTACCTGCCGGAGCACGACACCACCGGCCTGCAGATCGAGATCAAGTCCCCGGTCGAGGCCACCACGTTCTCGCTGGAGCGCATCCGCCGCGGTGAGGACACCATCTCGGTGACCGGCAACGTGCTGCGCGACTACCTGACCGACCTGTTCCCGATCCTGGAGCTGGGCACCAGCGCCAAGATGCTGTCGGTCGTCCCGCTGATGGCGGGCGGCGGCCTGTTCGAGACCGGTGCCGGCGGCTCCGCCCCGAAGCACGTCCAGCAGCTGGTCAAGGAGAACTACCTGCGCTGGGACAGCCTCGGCGAGTTCTTCGCCCTGGCCGCCAGCTTCGAGCACCTGGCCACCAGCACCGACAACGCCCGCGCCCAGGTGCTGGCCGACACCCTGGACCGCGCCACCGGCACCTTCCTCAACGAGGACAAGTCGCCGAGCCGCCGCCTCGGCGGCATCGACAACCGCGGCAGCCACTTCTACCTGGCCCTGTACTGGGCCCAGGAGCTGGCCCAGCAGACCGCCGACGCCGAGCTGGCCCAGGCGTTCGAGGGCCTGGCCAAGGCGCTCGGCGAGCAGGAGACGACCATCGTCGACGAGCTGATCGCCGTGCAGGGCTCGCCGGTCGACCTCGGCGGCTACTACCAGCCGGACCCGGCCAAGGCCGCGGCGGTGATGCGCCCGTCCAAGACCTTCAACGAGGCGCTCGCCAACCTCGCCTGATCCCAGGGGAGTCGAAGCACCGGGAGGCTCCCGGGTGGGGGAAGAGACCGCGGGCGCCCCCGGGAGCGGGGGGGGGGCGCC
>NZ_JBHWIO010000018.1:8569-13213 GCF_042732075.1 Kitasatospora sp. NPDC059812 | reverse complement strand
CCCCTCCCCGGCGCCCCGCCAAACTCCCGGGTCCACCCGGGTGTTCCCCCCCCGCGGGGCGCCCGGGGGTCCGGTACCGGACCCGGGAGCCTCCCGGCTTTCCGGGCGGCCTCCGCGGCCGCTGTGGTTGCTGTGGGGACAGGACCTGGGCGGCCGGCGCGGAGGAAGATCATCAACGGTTCGTCAGGGAGCCGTCAAGATCACGGGTGGTGCCGGTGAGCGGCCCTAGCATCCGGAGGACCGTTCTCCGCTGCGGATCCGCAGACGGACGCCACCTCGCCGAATGATCGGGGCACTTCAGCATGCGCGCTTCCTCCCGCCGGACGACCAGGGCCACCCAACGGGCCGTCGCCGGCACCCTGTTGGCGGCCCTGGCCTCGACCGGCCTGATGGCCGTGCCGCAGCAGGCCTCGGCGGCGACCGACTGCCCGGGTATCGAGCCGGGCGTCGGCGGGCCCGCCAACATCGGCAACGGCAACTGCTACAGCGCGCTGATCAGTTCCATCGGCGCCATGATCGGGGGCTTCCGCAGCGCGGCCCTCACCGCGCAGGCCGACAACGCGGCGTTCACCCAGGGGATGGCCGGCCAACTGAGCGCCGCCGCACCGGGGTTCAACGTGATGGTGTTCAAGTACGACGGCACCGACCTGTACGACACCCTCTGGTTCCGCAACGTCTACGAGGCGGACATGCGCGGGGTGCTGATCGACCAGACCGTCAAGCTGGAGCACCACGACAGCGAGGGCGGCCCGACCGGCTACGACGACTTCCGGATCTGGGTCTTCGCGGGCGAGTCGACCTTCACCAACAAGGGCGACGGCGGCTACGGGAACTGGGCCTTCGTCGGCAGCGACTCGGACCGGACCGTGACCACCTCCCGGTCCTGCGTGCTGATCCGCTGCTACGACAGCAAGCGGATCATCCACTTCCCGGCCCGCGAGATCCCGGCCGACATCGCGGGGACCCCCGGCACCCCGGGCGTTCCCGTCACCCCCGGCATCCCCGGCACGGTGCCGGGCGTCGGCACCGGTGGGACTGCCACCCCGGGTGTCCCGGCCAAGCCCGGTACGGTGCCGGGCGTCGGCACGGGCGGGACCGCCACCCCGGGTGTCCCGGCCAAGCCCGGTACGGTGCCGGGCGTCGGTACGGGCGGGACCGCCACTCCCGGTGTGCCCGCGCACCAGGGCGGCGGTGGCGGCGGTGACGCCGTGACCGGGCTGCTGTACCCGAAGGTGAAGACCGGCCGGGGCCCGGTGGCCACCGGGGCTGCCTCCGGCCCCTCGATCCTCGCCGGCACCAGCGGCCCCAAGAACACCGGCTGGCAGTTCACCGCGCTGGGCAACGGCCGCTACAAGATCACCAGCGCCGTGTCCGGCCTCGCGCTGACCGAGAACACCAAGGGCTACGTCGCCGACGCCAAGCCGTGGACCGGCGCCGACGAGCAGAAGTGGCAGCTCGTCGCGCAGGGCGACGGCCAGTACCGGATCCGGATCACCGACCAGGACTGCCTGACCTACGACGAGGACGCCAAGGCCCTGGGCGTCTGGACGTGCGACAGCGGCTGGAACCAGCAGTGGAGGCTCCAGTAGCAGCCGCCGGGCCCGGGACCTAGCCGAGGAGGGCTCCGGTGCCCGTGAGGAGCAGGAGGGCGGCGGCGTTGGCGCGCGGGTATGCGAGTGCCGTGCCGACCGCCTCCCGCAGCAGTGCGTACGGGCCGTGGGCGAGCAGTCCGTCCGCGCCGACCACCCGGCCGGGGGCGCCGGCCCGGCGGGCGGCGAGTGCGGTGCGGGCGGTGTGGAAGCCGCTGGTGACGAC
Source organism: Kitasatospora sp. NPDC059812 (assembly GCF_042732075.1). Taxonomy (NCBI): domain Bacteria; kingdom Bacillati; phylum Actinomycetota; class Actinomycetes; order Kitasatosporales; family Streptomycetaceae; genus Kitasatospora; species Kitasatospora sp. NPDC059812. Next base: position 11,398 of record NZ_JBHWIO010000018.1, on the reverse strand, counting down.
CGTGCACCGGTAGCCGGGCCGTTCGGCGGCCATCAGCGCCGCGCTGAAACGCAGGTTCTCGACGGTGTTCACGGCCCGTTCCTCGCGCCGGATCCGATCGGCCGGGACGCCCCGGGCGGTCAGGTAGCGGGCCATCGCGGCGGCCTCGGTGCACTCCTCGTGCGGGCCCTTCCCGCCGGTGACCAGGAGCAGCGGCGCGTGCCCGGCGGCCTCCTCGGCGGCGAAACGTTCCAGCGCGGCGTCCAGCCGGGCCGCCAGCGGCGGGGCGGGCTCGCAGCCGTCCAGGGCGGCGCCGAGGACGACCAGGTAGTCCGCCCCGACGGGGGTGGGGCGGCGCCCCTGCCGCAGCGCGCAGCCGAGGAAGCCGAGCAGCCAGAGCAGGACGTACCCGCCGAGCAGGACGGCGACGATCAGCAGAGCGTGCATACCGTCCGAACGTATACGGCGGAACCCCCGTTCCACTGGGCGGTTTCCAGGGGACAGGGGTTCCGTGGTGCAGGCGGCGGCGGGCTCAGCCGGCGTCGGCCGCCGGGGTGGCGGGGGTGACAGCGGCAGCGGGGGAGGCCGGGGCGGCGGGGGCCGCCGGGCCCGGGCCGCGCTTGTGCAGCGAGGCCAGGTAGGCGTTGTACGCCTCCAGCTCGGCGTCGCCGCTGCGCTCCTCGGCGCGGTCGCTGCGGCGGGCCTGCCGCTGTTCGGAACGCATCCACTGGTACACCAGCGCGATCAGCACGATCGCGGTCGGGATCTCGCCGAACGCCCAGGTGATGCCGCCGGCCAGCTTCTGGTCCTCCAGGAGGTCGGTGCCCGGCGGCGAGCCCTCCACGGTGAAGGTGGTGACCAGCGGGTGGCTGGCCATCATCACGGCCACGCCGAAGAAGGCGTGGAACGGCATGCCCATGAACAGCTCGATGATCCGCATCACATGGCTGGGGCGGTGCGGGCCCGGGTCCACGCCCATGATCGGCCAGAAGAAGGTCAGACCGGTGAGGAGGAAGTGCACCATCATGAAGATGTGCCCGGCGCGGTACTGCATCAGGAAGTCGAACAACGGGGTGAAGTAGACCCCGTACAGGCTTGCGATGAACATCGGGATGGTGAAGGCCGGGTGCGAGATCACCCGGACGTACCGGCTGTGCAGCAGCGCCACCAGCAGCTCGCGCGGCCCGCGCGGGCGGCCCCGGCCGGCCGGCCGCAGCGCGCGCAGCGCCAGCGTGATCGGGGCGCCCAGCAGCAGCAGGATCGGCGTCAGCATGGACAGCACCATGTGCTGGATCATGTGCGCGCTGAACAGCACCATGCCGTAGTCGTTCAGCCCGGTGCAGGTGACCAGGATCAGGCTGCCGACACCGGCCGCCCAGCCGACCATCCGGCCGACCGGCCAGCGGTCGCCGCGCCGGTGGAGCCGGACCACGCCCGCCGCGTACAGCGCCAGGGCGGCCAGGCCGCCCAGCAGGAACACCCAGTCGGGGGACCAGGTCCAGACGTTGGACAAGGTGAACGGGCCTAGCTGGGTCATCCCGCCGTGGTGGTGCATGCCTGACATTCCGTCGCCCATCGGGGGGCCCTGCTTTCCGTCCTGGTGGCCCCTGGAGGGGGTCCGGTTCGCCCGTTTTGCTTGGCCTACAGCCTAGGTGGGCCTTACCTCGGGCCGTGCCCCGCCCCCTCCGTACGGGTGGCCGCCGGGCGGGTGGCGGCTGGATAGACTGACCGGCCGGTCGGCGGCGACACGCCGATACGGCGACACGGGACACGCCGAGACGGCGACACGGTGGGACGGCGAGGGGTGCGGCATGGCGGCGGGACGGCGGCACCCGGAGCGCACCACGGTCGCGCTGACCGGGGCGACCGGCTTCATAGGCTCCGCGGTGCTGGCCGCCCTGACCGCCCGCGGCGCGCGGGTGCGCGCGCTGGCCCGCGCAGTGCCGGACGGGCGCGGCCCGGCCGTCTGGGTGCCGGGCGACCTCGCCGACGGGGCGGCGCTGGCCGCGCTCTGCGAGGGTGCCGACGTCCTGCTCCACCTGGCCTCCCGGGTCTCCGGGGGCGCCGAGGAGTGCGCGGTGGTGAACGTGCACGGCACCGAGGCGGTGACGGCCGCCGCGACCCGGGCCGGGGTGCGCCGGATCGTCCACCTGTCGACGACCGCGGTGTACGGCGAGGGGCCGCACTCCGGCATCGGGGTCGACGAGGTGCCGGCCGCCCCGGTCTCCGAGGCCAGCCGGACCAGGCTGCTCGGCGAACGCGTCGCGCTGGCGGCCGGCGCCGTCGTGCTGCGGCCCGGCCTGGTGACCGGGACGGGCGACCGCTGGGTGGTGCCCGCGCTGGCCGAACTGGTCCGCCGGGTGCCGGTGCCCTGGGCGGGCGGGAACGCCAGGCTCTCCGTGGTGGACCGCGCCGACCTGGCCCGGCTGATCGCCGCGCTCGCCCTGGACGACCACGCCGTCCCGCCCGGCGTCCAGCACGCGAGCCACCCCGACCCGGTCCGGGCCGGTGACCTGCTCGCCGCCCTGGCCGGCCTCGGCCTGCTGCCCGCCCTGCCCGGCGCGGACGGCCCGGATGGCCCGGGCGGCCCGGACGGCCCGGGCGCCTCGTGGGACGAATGCCGGCGTCTGCTCGCCGCCACCCCGGGCCGCGTCTCCGAGCGGCAGTTCTCCCTGATCGCCCGCGACCACTGGTACCGGGGGGACGACGTCTGGCGTCTCGCCGCCTGCCCGCCCGGCCCCGGCCCCCTCGCCCGGCTGCCCGCCGCCGCCCCCTGGTACCGCCAGGCGCTGGGGCTCGCCGCACCGGCGTAGGACCAAACCCCCGCGCGGCGCGCCGGGTGACGCGCGG
>NZ_JBHWIO010000018.1:0-8559 GCF_042732075.1 Kitasatospora sp. NPDC059812 | reverse complement strand
GCGCCCCCCCCCGGCGGGCCGCCCCCCCCCCCCGCCCCCACCACACCCCCGCCCGCCCCCGAGCCGGTTCAGGCGCTGCGTCGTCGGTCGGGCGCTGTGCCGACGGTCAGGGCCGCGCCGTCGGTCAGCTGGTGCCGGGGTCGCTGGTGCCGGGGCGGCCGTTCTCCAGGTGGCCGGCCCAGCGGCGGCGGAAGGTCGGGCCGTCGGTGGCGGCGACGGTGATGTCGTACCAGCGGCTGTCGGGGCGTATGTCGAAGGTGAACTGGGCCGAGGCGCCGCGCCGGATGCTGCGGCTCTGCTGCGAGCCCTTGGCGTAGGCGTTGGTGACGGTCACCGTCCGGGCGGCCGGCCCGTTGTTGGTGATCTTGACGCGCACCTTGGACTTCTGCGGGTCGAACAGCGCGACCAGCTCGGTCCGGGCGCTGCCCTCGAACTCGTACACCGACCCGTTCGGGCCGTGGGCGGCGAGGTGGTAGTCGCCGGAGGCGGAGTGCGGCCAGAAGTCGCCGAGGGTGTCGCCGCCGGAGATGGTGTAGCGGCGGGGGGCGGCCTTCGGCGCGGTCCGGTCGTAGATGTAGAGCCAGGCGCCCGCTTCGCCCCGGTTCTCCAGATCCAGCTGGAACCGCCCGGGGGTGTCCGTCTCCTCCTCGTTGACCACCAGGTCGTACGGGAGGGCGCGGGCCGGCCGGACGCCGGGCTCCTGGGTGGGCATCCGCTGGGGCAGCGGCACCTGGTACGGCTTGCCCTGCGAGGCGATCGGCGCGGGCACCGGGATCGAGACCGGCCGCGGGTCGGCGCCGGAGAAGTCGAGCGCCGAGGTGAGGTCGCCGCAGACCGACCGGCGCCAGGCGCTGATGTTGGGCTCCTCGATGCCGAACCGGGCTTCCAGGAACCGCAGGACGGAGGTGTGGTCGAAGGTCTCCGAACAGACCCAGCCGCCGCGCGACCACGGGGAGATGACCAGCATCGGCACGCGCGGGCCGAGGCCGATCGGCTGGAGGCCGCCCGGGTCGGCGCCGGGGACCAGCGGGCCCATCTCGCCCGGGTGCTTGCCGAGGTCGAGCAGTTCGTCGCGCAGGCTCGCCCTCAGGTCGGCGGAGACGATGCCCTGGCCGCCCGGGCCGCTGACGACCGGCGGCATCGGCGGGACGACGTGGTCGAACAGGCCGTCGTTCTCGTCGTAGTTGATGAGGAAGACCGTCCTGCCCCAGACCTCGGGGTTGGAGGTGAGCGCGTCCAGCACGAGGTTGATGTAGTACGCGCCGTCGGTGGGCGTCGCGGACGGGTGCTCGCTGTACTGGTACGGCGGGACGATCCAGGAGACCTGCGGCAGCCGGCCCTGCTGGACGTCGGCGCGGAACTCCTTCAGCGTGTGGTCGGTGGCGCCCTTGTCCACCAGGGGGCCCGACGCGCCCTCGGCGACCTGGTACCGCTCGAAGAACATCAGCGAGTTGTCGGTGTAGTTGTCCGTGGGGGTGCCCGGCTCGCCGGAGCCGCCCTGGTACAGCTTCCAGCTGACGCCGGCCTTCTCCAGGCGCTCGGGGTAGGTGGTCCAGGTGTAGCCGTTGGTGTTGTTGCGCTCCTCCAGGCCGGGGCCGTTGGGCTTGCGGCCGTACACGTTGCGCGGGTCGCTGGTGCCGGTCCACAGGTAGATGCGGTTGGGCGCGGTGTCGGCGTGGACGGAGCAGAAGTACGAGTCGCAGAGGGTGAAGGCGTCGGCCAGGGCGAAGTGGTACGCCAGGTCCTGGCGCTTGAGGTGGCCCATCGTCATGACGTCCTGCTTCTGGTTCACCCACTGGTCGTGGCGCCCCTCGTTCCAGGCGAGGTGGCCGCTGCTCCAGCCGTGGTCGGTGCCGGCCTGGTACTCGGTGGTGTTCCTGGGGTCGATGTACCAGGGCAGCACCTCCTGCTCGGAGGCGGGCAGACCGCGGTCGTGGTAGCGGCCGGTCTTCACGGCGGCGGCGGGCTGGTGCCAGTTCGGCCGGCCGTCGGGCAGCAGCGTGGGGCGAGGGTCGTCGAACCCGCGCACGCCGCGCAGGGTGCCGAAGTAGTGGTCGAAGGAACGGTTCTCCTGCATCAGGACGACGACGTGTTCGACGTCCTCGATCGAGCGGGTCCGGCCGATCGCGGGCAGTGCCAGGGCCTTGCTGACCGCGGGCGGGAACGCGCCGAGGCCTGCGGCGGCTGCGGACGCGCCGCTCAGCTGGAGGAATCGGCGCCGGTCGATGGAGGCCACGTGGTGTCCTTCCTTCTCGGGGTACGGGGGGTGCCAAGAAGGTTCGAACATAGGTGCCGCAGCCAGGCCGTACGAGGTCCCCCAGCGAACGCCGCATGAGTTTTCAGCCAATTCCTGTCTAGCCAACTTCCCCGGACCCACCGGCGGCGGGCCCGGAAACCCGCATGCGTCGCCCCGTACCGTTCTGCGAGCATGACCGCATGGTCCACCGTCTCGAACCCATCGTCGTCCGGCACACCCACCGCCTCCCCGCCCCCTCCCGGCCGGGCGCTCCGGCGGGGCAAGGCGCTGTCGCGGCGCGGCAGTTCGACGCCGCGCTGATGTCCGTGGGCTTCAAGCTCTCGGCGGACCTGCTGGAGTACCTGTCGGGGCTGCCCGAGGCGACGGTCGTCGACACCGCCGCCCGCACCCTGGGCACCGTCCGCGAGTCGGTGGGCGACCACGTCGGGCACAACGCCTACTTCATCGACTTCCCGCTCAACGTGCCGGACACCTTCGAGTTCTGGACGCACTGCATCGCCGGGGCGCTCGCCGACGACGCGTCGCGAGGCAGTGTGCTCGCCCAACTGCGCACCGGCGTGGTCGACCTGCTGACCCTCCCGTCCTACGGCCGCTACCAGCACAGCTACGCCGAACTGCTCGCCGCCCACGACGAGCTGATCGCAGCTGCGGGCGACCGCATGACGGTCCTGCACCTGGGCGGCGCCCTGGAGGAGGAGGTGACGGCCCTCTACCTGGCCCTGGCCGGCAGCACCACGCCGCTGGGCGAGGAGGGCCTGCGCGACCTCGGCGTGCTCGCCGGGCACTGCGTCGCCGGTCCGCAGCCAGAGGCGATCCCGGTCCGGGAGAACCGCGCCGTCGTCAACCTCGCCCGCCTCCAGGCCGGCGCCGACCTCCTCCTGGACACCGTCACCGACGTGCTCCGGCTGGCCTGCGCACTGTCCGACGGCGACGTGACCCTGGCGGAACCGACCCGGTTCCGGGCGCTGTCCCGACCGGCCCGCCGTGCCCTGCTGGCCGGCCTCGACGCCGTGGTGGGCGCCAACCCCGCCAAGCTCGCCGACGTCAGCGGGCACCGCGAGGCGTTCAAGCGCCTCGGTGAGCGCCTCCACCCGCACGAGTACCCGCGCTGGCCGCGCGCCGCCGAGGTGTTCGCCGTGGCCCGGGGCGAGGTGACGGCCCGCTCCCTCACCAGCCGCGTCGAGGAACTCCTCGGCGCCGGCGACGTCACCGGCGCGGTACGGCTGCTGGCCGCCGCCCCGGGCATGCTGTTCCGCTCCCTGGACCGTCTGCTGCGCGCGGGCCGCACCCCGGAGGAACGCGACACCGTCGTGGCCGCCGTCGAGCAGGCCGCCCCGCTGGTCTCCGGCCGGGTCCTGCTGTCGGTCCGCGAACACCTCCACAACCGCACCGGGGAAGCGGACGGGCGCCGCCTCTTCGTCAACCGCCTCGGCCGCGCCTGGGTCACCACCGACACCCGACCGCCCCTGCCGGCACCCGAACGCGACCGCCTGCTCGCCGCCCTGGACGCCGAGACGAGCCGCCGCCTCCCCGACCCCGGGCACCTGCTGATCGACCCCGACGTACTCGACGTCGCACTCCCGCTCAGCGGCAAGGCCACCACCGCCGGACTCGGCGTACTGCCCCGCGGTTCCCTCACCCCGGTCGACGGCGAACTGCTGCGCTTCTTCGTCTACTGGAAGCAGACCGGTCACAGCACCGACTTCGACCTGTCCGCCCTGATGCTCGACGACTCCTACGAGACGCTCGGCTGGCTCTCCTACACCTCGCTCAGCCAGGTCGAGGGCGAGCACTCCGGAGACGTCACCGACGCCCCCGACGGCGGCTCCGAGTTCATCAACCTGCGCCTGGGCGCCGTACGTGGCAGCGCCATCGTCCCGCAGGTCAACATCTTCTCCGGTGAGGGCTTCGAGGAGGTCGAGGAGTCCTTCTTCGGCTTCATGCTGCGCGACGCCGAACAGCAGGGCCGCCCCTTCGAACCGCGCACCGTCCGGATGAAGTCGGACCTGCGCGGACCGGGCAGGGTCGCCCTGCCGCTGGCCTTCCTGCGTGGGGACGACGGCCGCTGGCACGCCAAGTGGCTGCACCTGTACCTGAAGGGCAACCCGAACGCCAACCGGGTCGAGGGGAACCGGATGTCGGTCGCCACGCTGCTGCGGGGCATCGTCGGGCGTGACCACCTGACGGTCCGCCATCTGACCGAGCTGATGGGCGAGCGCGCCACCGCCACCACGCTGTGGGACGGCACGTCGCTCCCGGCCGGCCCGGTCACGTACATCGGTCTGGAACGCCCGGAGGGCCTGCACCCGGACTCCGTCGTCATCACCCCGGAAAACCTGCGTGACCTGATCCCCGCCTGACTGCTAGCGTTGGCCCCGGCGAGGCCATGAACGGGCTTCCTTCTCACACCACCTGACATAGCCCGTTCGCTTTCCTCGCCCTCGACCACCCGCCGGGGTGCCACAAGGCACCCCGGCGTCGTCGTTTCCCCGTGGTCCACCTCCTCGGCCGGCGTTGTTCCGCCCCAGGCCGGGTGGGTCCGTGCCGTCCCGTCGGTCCGCTCGGTATGACCGTGATCACATCAATTCCGTTGTGCCGTGGTCCGGCCCCCATCGCGTCTGAGTTCGGGGGTCTGTGCCCACGAGCGAATCGGAGACCGGACTGTGCGTGCTGACCAAGGTGGCGGGGCGGAGAAGGAGAAGCCCGGAGGGGAGGCCGGAGGGGAGAAGCCCGGAGGGCGGCGGTGGATCGACTACCCGCGCAGAGGGCGGCGCGGAGTCCGCCGCTGGCTCCCGTCCTGGCGGCAGCTGCTCCTGGTGACGGGGGCCGGGGCCGCGGTGCTGACGGGGTGGCTGACCTGGTTCTACGTCACCACCCACGTCCCGGAGGACCTGAACGCCTTCGCCACCCAGCAGAACAACGTCTACTTCTGGGCGGACGGCACCGAGATGGCGCGGATCGGCGAGACCAACCGGCAGGAGGTGCCGCTCGACCAGGTGCCGGAGTCGGTGCAGTGGGCCGTACTGGCCGCCGAGAACGAGACCTTCTACTCGGACCCGGGGATCTCCTTCACGGGCATCGGCCGCGCGGTCTACCAGATGGCCTCGGGCGGTGAGACCCAGGGCGGCTCGACCATCACCCAGCAGTACGTCAAGAACAACTACCTGAACCAGCGTCAGGACTTCTCGCGCAAGCTCAGCGAGATCGTCATCGCGATCAAGCTGGACCGGCGGATGGGCAAACCGGACATCCTGGCCGGCTATCTGAACACCAGTTGGTTCGGGCGCGGCAGCTACGGCATCGAACGGGCCGCGGCGGCGTACTACGGCAAGGACGTCTCGCAGCTCAACCCGAGCGAAGGGGCCTTCCTCGCCGCCCTGTTGAAGGGGGCCGGGCAGTTCGATCCGGGGATCAGCGCGAACAACCACCGGCGGGCCGAGGAGCGGTGGTCCTGGATCCTGGACCGGATGGTGAAGGTCGGCAGGCTCTCCGCCGCCGAGCGCGCCCGGTACACGGTGTTCCCCGAGCCCAGGACCCAGCCGAAGGCGGCGGGGCTGAGCGGCCAGGTCGGGTACCTGGTGGACATGGCCAGGACCTACGTGGAGGGCCACAGCGACATCACGCAGGCCCAGTTCGACCTCGGCGGCCACCAGATCTTCACCACCTTCGACAAGCCGAAGGTCAACGCGCTGGCCGCCGCGGTGCGGGACGCCACCAAGGGGATCGACCCCGACAGCCGCGAGGCCGACCGGTTACTGAAGGTCGGTGCCGCCTCGGTGGCCCCGGACGGGAGGATCGTCGCGCTCTACGGCGGAACCGACTACCTGAAACAGGGCTTCGACAACGCCAACACCTCCACGGTGCCGGTCGGTTCGGCCTTCGCCCCGCTGGTCTACGCCTCGGGCCTGAGCGAGGGCGTGCAGCGCAAGCGGGGCGGCAGCCGCACCCCGGTGACGCCCACCACCACCTACGACGGCGACGACGGCGTGAACGTGATGACCCCGGAGGGGCCGTACTGGGGGCGCAACGGGCGGATAGCGAAGACCGCCAACGACGGCAAGCGGAGCTGGGGGACGGTCACCCTGAGGAGCGCGGTGGAGCAGTCCGTCAACGGGCCGATGATGCAGCTCGCCATGGACGTCGGCCTGGACCGGGTGCAGAAGACCGCCGCCGACCTGGGCCTGCTCCCGGGCAGTATGGGGGAGTTGGTGCCGGCCTTCGGCGTCGGGAACTCCACACCGAGCGCGATCAGGACCGCCGACGCCTACGCCGCCTTCGCCGCCGGAGGCAGCCACACGGACCCGTACTCCGTCCTGCGGATCACCCGGAACGGCGAGCCGCTCGGGCTGCGCCTGCCGACCGCCGTACAGGCGCTGACCCCGCAGGTCGCGGGGGAGGTGGACGCGGCGCTCAAGAGCGCGGTCCGCACCGGGAGCGCCAAGGCGGCGGCGGAGGCCGGGCCGGACCTGGCCGGGAAGCCGGGGACGACCCCGGAGCGCACGGCGGGGTGGTTCGTCGGCTACGACGCGCGGATGTCCACGGCCGTCACGGTCTTCCGGGCGGACCTGAAGGACATGAAGCTGCTCTCACTGGAGGGGCTGGGCGGCGCCGCCCCGGACACCCCGGACTCCGCGCTGCCCACCCAGATCTGGACCTCGTACATGAAGGCGGCCGGTGGCCCGGGAGGCGCGAGCGGCCGGTAGGGCCTGGGGCGCCGGTAGGGCCTGGGGCCGGTGGGGCCGGGCGGCCGCGGGGTGTGGTGTCACGGCCCCGCAGCCGCCCGGGCCTGGTCACTTGACCAGGCGGGACCAGTCGGCCGGCTGCCCCGGGTCCAGCGCGCGCAACTGGTCGAGCACCTTGGGGTCCTGGGCGTCCAGCCAGTCGGCGACCTGGCGGAAGGACACGCAGCGGACACCCTCCCGGGTGCAGACGCTCTTCATCACGTCCTCGATGGCCTGCATGTAGATGCCGCCGTTCCAGCTCTCGAAGTGGTTCCCGATGAAGAGCGGGGCCCGGCTGCCGTTGTAGACCCGTTCGAAGCCGTTGAGGTAGCCGTTGCGGGTCTCCTTCTCCCACGCGTCGTACTTCTTCGGATCGCCCTTGGTGGTGTCCTCGGACTGGTTGGCGAGGAAGTTGTAGTCCATCGAGAGGACCTGGGTCGATTTGCCCGGGTAGGGCAGCAGTTGGAGCGGGAAGTTCCAGATGCCGCCCTTCTTGCCGGGCCAGACCTGGAACTCGCCCGGTGAGCTGGCGTCGTACCGGAAGCCGGCCGCCTTCTCGGCCGCGAGCAGGTTCTTCTGGCCCTGCAGGCAGGGGGCGCGGCCGCCGACCGCCTCCTTGGTGTAGTCGAAGGGCAGCGGCGGGAGGTTCTTGAAGCCGGTGTTGGTCTTCCAGTTGGTGACGAAGGAGATCGCCTGGTCGAGCTCGCTCTTCCACTCCTCGGTGCTCCAGTCGTCGCCGCCCTTGGAGTCGCAGAAGTGCCCGTTGAAGTGGGTGCCGATCTCGTTCCCGTCCTGCCAGGCCAGGCGCAGTTGCTCCAGGGTGTCCTTGATGTGGGCGTCGGTGGCGAAGTCGATGGCGGAGGCGCCGGCGTCGTGCTGCGGCGGGTGGTAGAGCGTGCGTTTGGACTTGGGCAGGGTGTAGATGCCGCTGAGGAAGAACGTCATCTGGGCGTTGTTCTCCGTGCCCAACTTGCGGAAGCGCGAGAACTGTTCGTCGTCGCCCTCCAGCGCGCCGTCCCAGGAGAACACCACGAACTGCGGCGGCTTCTCACCGGGCTTCAGCTTCTCGGGCCGGGGTTGTCTGGGCTGCGGGCCGGTGTCGGAGGTGGAGCCGTCGCCGAGCACCTTGACCTGGCCGTCCCAGGTCGGCGTGGCGCTGGGGGTCGGGGTGGCACCGGGGCTGCTGGGGCTGTCGGAGGGTGTGCCGCTCGGGTCGGGTGTGCTCTCCGGAGCGGCGCCGGCGGTGGCCGGTCTGCCCTTCGAGTCGGGGCCTCCCGTGCCCAGGCCGAGGGCCACGACGACCCCCGTTGCCAGCAGGACAGCCACGCCACGAGCAGGCCGCACCGTTCCTCCGTTTCTCCGACCTGCCGTCAAATGCTGGTCAGATAGTCATACGTATGGTGCGAACATCAGAACACCTTGATCGACAATGTGTCGAGGCTTGCATGGGACGGGAGTTGGGAGATAAGTGTGCGACCGGGGGGCGGGGGCGCCCCCCGGGGGGGGGGGCCGCCCCCCGGGGGGGGGGGGGGCCGGCGCCCCCCTTACCGCGGACCCGCTCGGGCGCGGCGGTCTCAGAGC
>NZ_JBHWIO010000017.1:29262-112174 GCF_042732075.1 Kitasatospora sp. NPDC059812 | reverse complement strand
TCGCGAGCACACTGATGGCATGAGAGGTCATCTCACTTGCGTCCCGCCGTTGCGGGACAACCCTTGGCTCGGGCAGCGGCGATTCACCTGCCGATCTCCCTCATGGGCCGCAAGCTGTTCGTCCGCTGGACCCTGTCCGCCGTGGACAACGGAGACCTCCACTTCAACCAGCCCAAGACCGAGGCCAGCCGCGCCTGGATCAGCCTCTCCCCCAGAGTCATGACCGCCCTCCACCGCCAGGCCGCGATCCAGATGGCCGCCCATCCAGCGGGCCGGCTGGAGGGCCTGGTCTTCGCCAACTCGGATGGACCGCCCCTGCGGCCCCAGTGGGTCCTCGACCAGCTCCGCAAACGCACCGCCGAACTCGGCCTGCCCCGGATCGGCCTGCACGACCTGCGCCACACCGCGGCCAGCATCATGATCGCCGAGGGCATCCCCATCGCCGTCATCTCCAAGACCCTGCGCCACGCCACCCTGGCGACCACGATCAACCTCTACGGCCACCTCCTCAAGGACTCCGCCGACCAGGCCGTGCTCGCGTTGGCCCAAACTCTCGACCGGGCCGCCGTCGGGCGGAGTCCGGCCCCCGGGCCTGGCGAAGTCTTCCAGCGGGCGGCGTAGCCACGCGTCGAACGACTTCGGCACTACGGCTTGGAACCGAGCGCGGGGCGTCTCTGGCCGGAGCGCCGGTCAGAGACGCCCAAGCCTCGTGTCAGCGGCAGGGAGCTCGTCTTCCTCAAGGTCCGGGCCCAACGGCTTCCGCCGTGAGTTCTCCGGACCGCGCCACGGGCCGGGTGCCGCCCTCGTCGTCACCACGGCCATCGCCGAGTCCACGCACACCCTCGGCATCATCCTGACCAACCACGCAGACACCCCCGTGACCGCCGACATCGACGACCGACTCGACCCCACCCGCGGGGAAACCCACACCGTGGACGCGGGCAGGACACTCACTCTCCAGCACGACACCGACGCCGCCCACGGCTGGTACGACCTCACCCTCACCGTCGACGGCGTGCCCTCCTACAGTCGCCGCCTCGCCGGGCATCTGGAGGACGGCAAGGAGAGCATCGCCATGGGCCCGCCGCGAAACCTCTGGTCCCGGTGCGCCGAGCTGGACCGACCTTCGGGGATCGGTCCCCTCCCGGACAGCCGGAGAGGGGACCGATCGGCCGTGCCGACGGGGTCAGTGCACCGTGTCCGTCCGGTCGGGGATCACCGCCCCCCGGTCGTCCAGGACCGGGCCCGCCGACCTCTAGGTGGTCCTGCCGATGAGCCGCTGGACGGAGTCCGGCGGGGCGGCGTCCTTGTCCTTGACGTGGGAGTCGGGGATCGCCGGCCCGTAGACCTGGCGCATCGGGAGCACACCGCCCCAGGCATTGCCGTGGTCCCAGTCCCAGTCCTCCTGGGTCTCGTGCTCCGGCTCGGCGGCGTGGTGCCGCTTGAGGCGCACCACCGTCGATTTGTCCGTCAGGCTGATGGAGAGGACCCCGACGGTGGGGGTGTGCTGCTTGTCCGAGTCCAGTTCGCTGACCTTGCCGCCCTTGCCGCCCTTGCCGTCCTTGATCGGGCGCAGCTCGGGCCACCGGCCCGGGATGACCTGGTTGCTGAGCGCCTCGAACGCCTTCGCCCGGTCCGCCGGATCGACCGTCCGGGCGATGCCGTCCACCACCACGGAGCGGTAGTTGAGGGAGGTGCTGATCGCCGCCCGCCCGACGAGCAGGCCGTCGAGCACGGTGACGGCCAGGCAGACGTGGACCCCGGCGTCGTTCCACAGCTGCCGAAGTGAGGGCGCCAGCCCGGTCTGCGGCGGCCAGTAGACGGAGCCGTGCAGGTAGAGGCGCCGCTCGTCCCCCTCCTCGTGGTAGGCGTAGACCATGGGCACGCACCTCGGCCCGCCCGTTTCGGGGTCGACGTGGGCGAGGGTGCAGACGTAGGCCTGTTTGAGGACGGCTGTGGCCGCCGCCAGGTCGGCCGTCTCCTTCGTCCGCTTGAGGTGACCGCTCATCCGCTCTTCTTCTCGGCGTCCTCCTGGGCCTTGGCCAGGATGGCCTGGGCTGCGCTCTCGGGGTCCTGGCCGTGGAAGGGGCGGTCGAACAGCCAGTTGTAGAGCATCTCCCGGCAGATCCGCGGCTGGTAGGCCGGCACTTCGTGCCCGGAGTCGGGCACCGCGACCTGGGTGACGTTGTTCAGGGTGCGGACGAAGCCCTTCGGGTGGCCCTGCGCTTGCTTCCAGATCAGCCGCGGGGCCTTCTGCCAGCCGTCCTTCATGATCTCGTCGAGGATCTCCTCGGTACTCTGGTAGCCGCAGGCGGTGTCGAAGTCCCCGGTGTAGAGCAGGACCTTGTAGTTCTCGTTCGCGTGGATGAGTTCGGTGTACAGCGGCGAGGCGTCCGCCATGTTGTCGGCCTTCAGCGCGATGGCCACCGGACCGGAGTTGTCCTCGGACTTCCACTCGTGGTCGGCGTGCAGGGCCTCCTTGACGGCGGCGCTGTTGAGGTAGGAGCGCAGTGCACCCGCGGACAGGTCCTCCCAGCGCCGTACGTCGTAGACGTCGAAGTCGCCTCCGTAGGCCAGGATCGCGTTGACCAGGCCGTTTCCGAGGTCGGTGGCCTCCTTCATCCTGCCGCTGCTGATGGCGTCCTGGAAGTGCTTGTACGAGGATGCCAGGATGTCTTTCTGGCCCTTGCCGAGGAATCCGGACGCGTAGGCGTAGTCGATCATGACGCGGATCGAGAGTTCCGGGGTGATCCAGCCGTTGCCTACGGAGATCCCCTTCAGATTGACGCGCGTTCCGGTCTTCGCGAGGTTCTTCTGCTGGATCTTCTGGGCGATGTACGGCACGTACTTGCCCGCGTAGCTCTCACCGCAGACGTAGAGGGGGCACTGCTGGTACTCCGGGTACGTTTCGAGGAACTGAACCAGCGCCCGGTGGAACATCTCGCTGAGTTCGTCCTCGTCCTGGACGTACGTTTTCGACTTCTTGCAGTAGCTGTATCCCGCGCCGACCGGCTGGTCCCAGTAGATGACGTGGGCTTCCTGGTTCCAGGAGTCGGGGCTGATCGAAATGGTCCCGGCGGCATCGTCACCGATGCGCAGCGGCCCGTTCTCCAGGAACAGCCCCAGGAGCGACGATGCGCCGGGACCGCCGTTGAGCCAGATCAGCAGAGGGGCCTTCTCGATCAGGTCCTTCTGCTTGTCGGCGTCGACGTGGGGGTCGCAGGTCTGGCTCTCGAAGAACCAGTAGAACAAGCGGCTGCTTTCGGTGCCGGGGCCGTCGACGTCCGCGTACCCGGCGTAGGAGCGGACCGTCTTCGGGACTCCTTCGTCGCCCTTCTTCTCGGGGTCGGGATAGAAGTGGATCGTCTGGGTGTCGAAGGCGTTCGCCGGGATCGAGTAAACGGGCTGACGAAGCATGGTTCACTTTCCGTTTCGGGAGGGAGGTCAGGACGTCGGCGTGACGCGCCCGGGCAGCGGGCGGACGTAGCGCTCGAAGTGGCGCTCGGTGTGCGCGACCTCTTGGAGGACCCCGATCCGCTGGCCCATGAGGAGCTGGAGTGCGGGGAACCGCTTCTCCTCGAACAGCAGGATGTTCAGTGAACCGCCGTACTGGAAGTAGCCGATCTCGTCGCCCTTCTTCACGTCGACCGGGTCCGACTTCGCCGTGATGTTGCGGAACGGATCGAGGAACCTCACGGAGCCGATCGAGTTGAGGCCGACGGGCACCAGGGCGACATAGCCTTCGCCGTCCGGTTCCCCGAGGTGGTCCACGTAGGGCGTCTTGATGATGGCGTATCCGCGGCGGAAGTCCTCGAACAGGCTGTAGTCGTACCCGTAGCCGACGTTCCCCTTGTTGAGCAGGTCGGGGAAGTCCCGAATCCCGTAGTAGACGCCGCCGACGTCGTCGCGGGCCTCGACGACCTCGCCGCCGACCGGGGCGTGGTAGCGGTGGTAGGTGTCAGGCATGAGGATGCACGACACGGCCGTGCCGCCGATGAACTTCTCGGCGTACTCGGAGCCGTCGAGCAGCCTGCTGACACTCATGGTCACGGCCGCCTTGATCGGGAGCGGCGTGTCGGGCGCCAGATTGTCGACGATCATGTTGATGACGCAGTCGGTCGGGGCGGTCACGACGCTGGGGTCGTCGGGGTGGTCGATCGGCCGCTTGCCGGGCTTCAGTTCCCTGATGAAGAACTTGTTGAGGGTCGACCAGTCCCCCTTCTTGAAGTCCTCCATCCGCTTCTCGCCGAGTTCGTCGATCCACTGCTGAACCAGTTTCTCGGAATCCTCGGAGTCCATCTGCCGGCCCTGCAGCTGTGTGAAGTCCGCCAGTACCTCACGCCCTGATTCGCTGGTCACGAACGCGAGTCCCGCGGCGTTCTCGTAGCTGATCCAGCTGAATTTGCGGATGTATTTCAGTCCGTCGGAGATGGGCTGCTTCCAACCCCAGTCGTACCATTCGACGAAGAATTCTGCCAGGGTCTTTCCGGTCGTCCCTCGCCAGTCCTTGTAGACGTCCGAGTCCGGGTACACCGTGGGCGGCGTCAAACCCCTGATCGCCGCATCGAACTTGCGCCTGAAATCGCTTTCCTCGTCGCCGTAGAGCGCCTCGACCTTCTTCTTGAACTCCTTGATGTTCTGCGACTCCATGTCCTACGTCCTTCCGTTCGACGAGACCCCCTGGGCGCTGCCCTCTCACCAGTACGTCCCGCTCCCTGAAGAACCGCACCTGCGGCTACTCCGTTCGTCTAAAAACCACCTCCGCCCGGCGGTACACCCCGTATCGCTCCCGGCTGCGGAGGGTCCTGAAGTGGCAGACCCGCAGGGGCACTTCGGCGCGAGAGGCCGATACCGGCGGTGGACGCGCCGGGCGGTCTCGGGCACCTGCGACCGCCCCGGTGGCGACCACCCGCCGTGATCCGAAAGGCGTGCCCCAGGTGCACACGAAGTCGGCCGGGCCGACTTCCTGTGCACCTTCCTCGGCATCCCCGATCAAAGATCGCCCGCAGCCACAAGCACCGGCTCGCGGCGGCGTTGCTCACCCACACCCTGGCCAGCGGTCGGCTGGCGAAGGGCCGCCCGGTACCGGTACGCCCGGTACACCGCCAAGAAGCTCCGGGTGTGCGTGCCCGACCCGGAGCACTCCGCGTACTTCGACGGCTGGTACTGGCAGGACCCCACGGTGACCGACCAGGGCTCGCACATCGAGGGCATCGGCCGGCCCAGGGTCGAGGCCTCGTTCGTACCGACCACGGTCAACCGCATGATCCGCCTCGCCGACGCGGCGTCGGTCGCCACCATGCGCCACCTCTCCGACCGGACGGAGTTGGGCATCCACGCCGGGCCCTCGACCGGAACCGGCGTGTTCGCCGCGATCCGGATCCTGCTCGGCATGAACGAGGGCACCCAACTCGGGAGCGTCGCCAGCGTGATGTGCGACCCGGGCGACCGCTACACGAACGAGTACTACAACGACGCCTGGCTGGCGGATCAGAAGATCGCCTACAAGCCCTGGTACGCCACCATCAAGGACTTCTTCGAGAACGGCGTCTGGGCCCCGCCCACGTCCGTTCCCCCCACGCCTCGCCCCACGACGGCCATGTGGAACATGTAGCACCTACGCGCCAACGAGCGGGCCCGGAACGGCGATGGAGCCGCTCCGGGCCCGTTCACGGATTCCCGTCGGGATCGGGACCGGCTCAGCCGCCGTCGCCCTTCACCAGCGGGACCACCGCGCGGACCGCCGGCGACGGGAAGCCCGAGCTGACCGGCAGTCATGATTCCGGGACGCGGAGGCCGGCAGGCCTTTACGGTGAGCAGGCGGCACCTCACAAGTGGTGCTCTGTTCGGGGGCTTTGACCAGATCCGGGGGGATCATGGCGTACTTCGTGGAACTGCCCATCGGCTCGGTGAGCGAGGGTGAGGACGTGGTCCGGGTGGAGATCGAGCAGGTCGGGGAAGGCCTGGTGCAGGTCGCCCGGCCCGGACAGGTGGTGGCTCGGGCGACACGCTCGCTCGGGGACATGCTGGCCGGGGTGCGTCCGGTCGCGCAGGACTTCATCGAGGGGTTCCGGGGCCTGGCGCACGCCCCGGACGAGATCAGCATCGAGTTCGGCCTGTCCTTGTCGGCCGAGGCCGACGTGGTGATCTCCAGCACCGCCGCAGAGGCCAACTTCAAGGTCTCGCTCACCTGGAACCGGCAGCCCGCCGAGGCATCGGCGCCTCCGGCGGCTTCGGACCCGGCCTAGTGTCCATGTCCCGCGCCGACGCCGTCGACGGGGCCGGGCCCGATGCGCTGGCCTCCGCCGTCGTCCGCATCCATGACCGTCGAGGCGTCCCGGTCGGCCTCGGCTTCCTGGTGACCGCCGATCGGATACTGACGTGTGCGCACGTGGTGTCCGCCGCGCTCGGCCTCCCTCCGGGAGCCAGGCCGGACACCGACGCCCGCGTCGACGTCGACCTCCCGCTGCTCACCGACCCGCTCGCCGCAACCGACGGCACAGGCGGTACAGGCGGCACAGGCGGTACGCGCGTTCCCACGACTGTCGAACGGTGGGCGCCCGCCCACCCGCACGGCGCCGGGGACGTGGCCGTGCTGCACCTGTCCGCTCCGCTTCCGGGCGCCCGGCCGATCCGCATGGTGGAGTCCTCCGACGTCTGGGGACACACGGTGCGGGCGTACGGCCTGCCGAGCGGCCGCCCGGGCGGTGTCTGGCACTCCGGGGTACTGAGGGCCCGGCAGGCCAACGGGTGGATCCAGGCCGACCTGGCCGCCAACGGCTACCGGGTCTCCCCGGGGTTCAGCGGCGGCCCGGTGTGGGACGAGCAACTCGACGGTGTCGTCGGCATGATGGCGGTCGCAGAGACCGGCGACCCTCCATCCGGTTACCTGATCCCCGCCGAGGGCCTCGCCTCCGTATGGCCGGAGCTTCGCGAACTGGCGCTGCCGCCGTCACCGTTTCGCAGTCTGCGCCCGCTTCAGGAATCCGACGCCCCGGTCTTCCACGGCCGTCGGGCGGAGACGGCGGAGGTCACCGCCCTGGTCGCCCGGGAACGGTGGACCACCCTCGTCGGCCCCTCCGGTTCGGGCAAGTCCTCCCTCGCGATGGCCGGCGTCATACCCCGCCTGCACGCCCAGGGCATGACCGCCGTGGTGATCCGGCCCAACGCCGGCACCACCCCGCTGTCCGCGCTCGCCGCCGCGCTGTCTCCGCTGCTGGAACCGGATCTGACCGAACTCGAACGCCTCGAACGCCTTCCGGCGCTGGTCGGCCTGCTGCGCGCCCAGGGGCTCGGAGATCTCGCGGCTCTCCTGCTGGCCCGCCTCGGCACCGATCAACTGATCGTCGTGGTCGACCAGTTCGAGGAGATGCTCACCGGAGCCGACCCGGCGGCCGTCGATGAGTTGGCGGCCGTGCTGTTCGGCCCGTCGCTCCCTGGGACCGTGCACGTGCTCACCACGCTCCGGGCCGACTACCTGGAGGCCGCGCTGGCCCATCCGAGTCTTGGCCGGGCCTGCAGCCGGCAGGTCTACGCTCTGGGGCCGATGACCGGTGACCAGCTCCGGGAGGTCGTCACCGCACCGGTGGCGGCGATTCCGTCGGTTCGCTACGAGGCCCACCTGGTGGACCGCATCCTGACCGATGCGGGCGGTGAGGCGGGTGCCCTGCCGCTCCTCGGCTTCACCCTCGACCTGCTGTGGAAGCGTCAGGCGGCCGGGGTTCTCAGCCACCGTGCGTACGAGGAGATCGGTCACGTCAGCGGAGCTCTCGGAGAGTACGCCGAGCAGGCCTGGGACAGACATGTCTCCGCCGGGGAGGAGCCGGCCGCCCGCAGACTCTTCACCCGCCTCGTCCGCGTCCCCCTCGGCGCACCCGGTGCCACCCGCCGGACCGTTCCCCGCCAGGAGCTCGCCGAGGACGACTGGCACATCGCCCAACGTCTGGCCGGCACCCGGCTCCTGGTCATCGATCACAGTGCCGAGGGCGTCGAGACCGTCGAACTGGCCCACGAGGCCCTGATCACCGCCTGGTCCCGGCTGCGCGACTGGGTCGGCGAGGACCGCGCATTCCTGGAGTGGCGCGAATCCGTCCGGCACGACCGCCGGCGCTGGGACCACGCCGGCCAACCCGCCGACCTGCTCCCCACCGGGCCCACCCTCGCCACCGCCCGCACCTGGCAGCGCGAGCGCGGCGCCGAGCTGTCCGAGGCCGAACGCAGCTACCTCGAACTCGCCAGGCGGCACCACCGGGCCCGCGGCCGCCGGCGCCGCACCTTCCGGACCGCCCTCGTCGGGGTGATCACCGTCTCCCTCGCCCTGGGCGTACTGTTCGCCACGGCCCGCCGCGATGCCGCGGAGCGCCAGTCCGACTCCGACTCCCGCGCCCTCGTCCAGGCCTCCCAGGACGACATGGCCTACGACCCGGTCCGGGCCGTGATGATGGCCCTCGCCGCGTACCGGACGAAGCCCACGCCGGAGGCCCGGAACCAGCTGATGCGGCAGTACCTCCTCCGGGCCGGCGCGGACTCCCTGTTCTCGGGCCTGTCCGGAACCGGCGGGACGTTCAGCACCAGCCGAGACGGTGACGTCGTCCTCTCCCGCGACGCCATGGCCCACGTCGTCCTGTTCGTCCGCGGCCGGGACGGCACCGTCCACAGCCGGCCGGTCCCGGCCCAGTACGCCTTCTACCTGATGGTCTCCCCGGACGGACGCCGAGCCGGATTCGTGGCCGACGACGGGACGGGAGGCTGGTTCGACGTCGACAAGGAGAGCACCGCGCCCATCGGCCAGGTGCACCAACTTCCCCGGGTGGACGGGGTGCTGCAGATCTCCTCGGCTCCTGCCGACGCGACCGCGATGTCACCCGACGGGCGCTACATCGCGGTTCCGACCCGCGACAGCCTGGTCTGGTGGGATCTGGACGCGGGGACGATCGCCGGCCGCGTTCCCGCACCTCAGAACATGGGAAGCGGGCTGTGGTTCGGCTCCGACGGGCATTCCCTGCTCGTGAGGACCAGCAACGGCAGTACCGGACTGGCCTCCGTGGACATGGCCGGCGGCGCCGCGCGGAACGTGGTGGTGCCTGCTGATCACCAAGGGATCCTGCCCTCCGGGGACCGGACCACCGTCGCCGTCGTCCAGACCCACGAATCCGGACAGGGCAGTGGCACGAAGAGCACCGTACGACTGATCCGGGTGTCCGACGGATCCGTGGTGGGGAAACCGTACGAAACCACGGAGACGATCGCCCCGGCGACCGAACTGATCGCGGCGAACGCCGACGGCCACCGGATCGTGATCAACGAAGCCGCCAAACTGACGCTCCTGGACCTCGACCGGGGAAAAGCCGTCGCGTTGGTGGACGAACCGGGCCGCCTGTACGAGCACGCATCCGTTCTCCTCTCCACCGGCGGGAAGGAGTATCTCGCCGGTCAGGGACGGAGCTCCATCTCCTACACCGAGATCCCCGCGGGCGAGGAGGACACGGCCGCGGCCGACACCGTCCACCTCAGTCGGGACGGCAGAAAGCTCACCACCCGCCTGACGGGCGGCACCGACCTCGAACTCCGCGAGCCCGGGCTCGACCCCGGAAGGCTCCTGACCAGAACAGCCCTGCCACAGCCCGCCTGGAAGGGCAAAGGCGACCGCCTCATGTCCAACCGGGACGACACGCTCATCGCGCTCCGGGACGGCCCGAACACCGTCTCCGTCCGTGATGCCTCCACTCTGCGAGCGGTCGCCCGCATCACAGTGGCACCACCGCCCCAGGGCGACTCGGCAGCCGAGGACTTCAGCTACTTCTTCGACGGGGCCGACCGCCTGGTGACGGTCTCCGGCACCCGGATCCAGCAGTGGGAGGCCAGAACCGGCCTCCGGTCGGCGCAGTTCGACGCGGCCGCGTTCCATCCCCGGGCCGACAAGCCCGGCACGCCGCAGATGTACGTCGGCCCGTACTGGCAGGAGGGAAAGGTGACCGTGGTCGTCCACGACGACCCCATGATCCGTGTCGTCGACATCGGCACCGGCCACACCGTCACGTCGCTGAACCCGGGCATCACCGACCTGATCGCGGCCCGGTTCGACGAGAGCGGCCGCTACCTGGCCGTTCTCCGCCGCAACAGCGTCATCGAACTGTGGCGGCTCGACCCCCTGCAGAGGGAGATCGGCCCCCTCCCCACCACCAGCACACCGGGCCAGAACGCGGCCATCACCCGATTCGTCGACGCCCAAGGCCATTTCATGATCGCGGCCAACAACTCCATCCGGATCTACCAGGTCGGCGGCCAACCTTCCGTCGACTCCTACGACTTCCGCAACGTGACCGACAACAGTCTCCAGGAGCCGCTCACCTTCCTGGACGCCACCACCGACGGAAAGACCTTCCTCATCCGCACCGAGAACGACTACGTCCACCGGATCGTCCTCGACCCCGACGCTTGGCAGCGGAGCCTGTGCCGCATCATCAACTACCGCTCCTTCACCACCGATGAACGACGCACCCTGCCGGTCCGGGTACCCGACCGCCCCCTCTGCCTTCCCCCCAAGCCCTGAAGCTGCGGACGGCCCCGGAATCGACGCCGACTGCGCGGTGAACGCGCAGATCCGGGCTTCCACCCGCAACGGCTGGACGTGATCTCGCGCTTGTCGCCCTCCCGACCACCCGCGCCCTCCCGACCGCCCGCGCCCTCACTCCGGCTGCGGGCGGTGGTTGTGGAACAGGACGGTCCCCTCCACCAGCCCCTTCTCCACCACCGCCGGCGTGGCGCGCAGCCACTGGAGTGCCTCCGCACTGGTCGGGGTGTCGGCGACCAGCTTGTAGAAGGACAGGTAGCCCGCCACGCGTTCCAGGAGCACGCTGTTGGGGATCGGGATCGCCGCCCCGAAGGCGTCGAGGGGATCCCGGCCGGCGGCCCGGTAGCTGTCCATCGTGTGGAACTCGCCGGCGAGTCGGCTGCGCTCGGGCGTGAGCCGGTCCGGGGGGATCGTCTTCAGGATCGCGGAGAGTTTCCCCTGGCTCTTGCTGTAGCTGTCACCCATGGCGAGTTTGAGCGCCGCGGCCGCCTCTTCGCCGAACGCGCGCAACTCGGTGGAGATCTTCCGCTGCGCCATCGTCTGCGGCTTCTCCTGGGACTTGAAACGACCGGTGACCGAGTCGAGCGCGTGCTGCATCTCATGGGTCACGGTCGCGGCGAATTCCCGCAGTTCGAGCGGTGAGGCCTGGTCCTTGGGCGGGGTGATCCGCAGCGCGCCGCCCTCTCCTTCGTTGCTGAGCGCGAACAACGCGCGCGCACCCCTGATGTCCGTCTGCTCGTCGATCTCGATGGTGATCGCGGACTCCTCCAAGGCCTTGAACAACTCCCGGTAGGGGACGCTGAATCCGTCACCTTCCTGCTCGCCGGACGCCTGTTGGAGCAGTTCCGCGAAACGGTCCGGCGAGAGGTGCTGCCGTGACCAGTCGGCCTTGGCGTAGGTGATGGCGCGCTGGACGACCGGCTCACCGGGACGGGCGGCCGGCGCGTCCCCCGTCCTCCTCTGGACGGGGGACCGCTGTACCGGTGCGCCCGCCCCGACGACGGCCTGCGGGTGACCGCACCCCGCACCGTGCTGGTGCCTGGACCGCTCGATCACCCGCGAGACCGCGGCGTTGCCGATGCCGCGCTGCAAGGCGAGGACAGTCTGCGCAGACACGCCCCCGAGGCTCAACCCCAGTCCGTCGGCCGCCGGATCGGCCTTGCGCGGCAGGTCGCGGCGCCGCTGCGGCTCCGACGGCTTGCCGGGGTCTTTCGCGTGCATGGGGAACCCCTCCGGAGGCGCGACAGGTGTTCCCTCCGGCATATCCGGCCGGACTGTCGCCGCGCAGCACAACGGACGATCGGGCACCGATCTGTGCTCCAAAGGGCACGCAACGGCCGGGGTGCGCACCCGTGCTGTGCCCGGTGCGTCCCCGGCCCCGCCGGCGTGGTCAAGGAGGAGAACACGCCGGTGTCGAACGGATCAGCTGTTGCCGCCGCTGCTACCGCCGCCGTTGTTGCCGGTACCACCACCGTTGTTGCCGCCCCCGTTGTTGCCACCGCCGCCGGTGGTGGGAGGCGGCGAGAGCAGGTTGAGCAGGTCGCCCAGAAGGTTGGGCTTGTAGATGTACGTGTTGCCGCAGTTGTTCGAGAAGCCCGCGTCCTGGCCGACCACGCATGCGATGCCGACGTCTCCGCCACGCCTGTCCGTGCCGCCATGGCCGCCGGAGCCGGCGACGGCCCAGCTCGCGTCCGCAAGAACGAGAGCACTGGCAGCAGCTGCAACGACAGCGAATTTCTTGATCATCTCTCCACCTCTTGGTTGGTGACTTCGCTTCATGCTGCGGAATCCACGCATGCCACCACCGCACGGCAGGGCGGTTAAATCGTAAAACTCGATAATATTTCACCCAATTCACCCAGGGTTGACGGGCCGTCACCGCAGGGCAGTCGGCTCACCGGACCCCGATCAGGCTACGAAGCCGACCCACCGCCCGGCCGACTCCCCAACCCCTAACTCCCCGACTCAGAAACCCGCCGTGTCGAGTTCGAGGCTCAGCGGAGGCGGTAGCTGCAGGGGGGTGCCGAAGGGGTGCGGTCCTTCCACCCGGGTGTAGCCGAGCCGGCCCGGCTGGGAGAGCAGCGTGCAGGTGCGTTCCTGCCGGTCGACCAGGAGGTACACGGGCGCGCCGAACTGCGAGTAGCGCCGGCGCTTGGCGGTCCTGTCGGTTTCACCGTTCGACGGTGATGTCACTTCGACGACGAGCACGGTCTGGTCCGGGAGGAGCGCTCCCTCCGTCTTCGCCAGCTCGGCGGGCACGACGGCCAGATCCGGCACGTAGAAGTTCTCCGTGCCGGGCAGGTCGAGGTTCCCGGAGCCGGCACGGAGGTCGAGCTCGCGCATGCGAGGGCCGATCTGCTCACGGATCAGGTCGACAGCACTCTCGTGGGCCCAGGACGGTGACACCGGGGTGATGACTCCCTCTACGATCTCGACACGGTCACCCGCAATATGCCGAATTGCATACTTCAGGGCCTGCTCCGGATTCGGCACCTGGCTGTAGTCACCTGGGCCGGCGTGCGCTGTACTCACGTGCTGCTCTCCTGTCCGGGATCTCAACCCGCAGAACGGACCAGTGACAGTCTGACGTGTCCGCCCCTGGGCGCCACGACATGACGTCACGATGCGCCGGCGTGACACCGGCGGCGGCCGGCGGCCGTGTTCAGGGGGCCGCGAACAGCCGGGGGAAGCCCGGGGCCAGCCACGGCCGGCGGCCCCAGGCGAGCACCTTGCCCCGGGCGAGGGCGCCGGTGGCGGTGTAGCGGCCCAGCGCGATGAGGAAGAACGCCACCGGGCCGGTGAGGATCGTGCAGTCCGGGCGGCGCGGCGGCTCCTGGCTCACCACGGCGGCACCGTCCGTGAAGGTCACCGCGAACCCGCCCAGGCCGCGCACCCGCAGCCGGTAGCAGGCGCTGTGGCCGGCCGCGGCGCGCGCGTCCAGCACCCGTGGCATCGCCATCTGCAGGAAGGGCATCG
Organism: Kitasatospora sp. NPDC059812; assembly: GCF_042732075.1. Classification (NCBI taxonomy): domain Bacteria; kingdom Bacillati; phylum Actinomycetota; class Actinomycetes; order Kitasatosporales; family Streptomycetaceae; genus Kitasatospora; species Kitasatospora sp. NPDC059812. The sequence continues at coordinate 98,625 of NZ_JBHWIO010000017.1, read as the reverse complement.
TCAGCCCGACGCGGTGCCGGTCGAGCGGGTGCGGCCGCCCGAGCGCGACGGCGATGTCGTAGAGGTGGCCCAGCATGTGGGTCAGCAGGTAGGCGCCGAGGGTGTCCAGGTCCATCGGGCCGAGCGGGGTCAGCACCGGCTCGGTGCCGCCGCGCGCGCCGGCCGCCGCCGTGAACTCCCGTGCCTGCCGGGCGATCTCCCCGGCGAGCACGGTCAGGTCCCGCTCCGGCCGCCTGGCCAGCGAGGCCGCGTTCGCGGCGGCCAGCGACCCCGGACTGCCGTCCCCGTACGGCCGTTCCTCGCCGGCGGCCAGTGCGGCCATCAGCTCGTTGGCCATCGCCAGGTGGGCGGCGGCCTCGCCGACCGTCCACTCGGCGCCGGGTATCGGGGTGTCGCCGCGGCCGCCGGCGAGCAGGGCGACGGCCTCGTCGCCGACGGCGGTGACGGCCTCGAAAAGCGCGGTGCGCGCGGCACCGGGGACGTGCTCGGGGAGCGGGAGGGTCATGGTGGTGAAGACTGACCGACCCCGGCACCGCTGTCCAGACCCGCGACACGGTCCGGTCCGGCCCCTGACCATCGCGGCCCGCCTGGACGACGAGAGCCGGTCGGCCCGCTATCGGGCCCCGCAGGCCCCTACGCTCGGCTGAAACCGTGGCTGCGCTCCACCTTCGCCACGTGCAGCGTGTAGTTCTGGTACCACTCGGCCTGCCCGCGCTTCTGCGCCGCGCGGTGCTCGACGTTGCTCCGCCACTCCGTGAGGGCGTCGGCGTCGCGGAAGTATCCGACAGTGATGCCCAGGCCGCCGGGAGTCTGGGCGTGGTCCATCCCCAGGTATCCGGGGACGTCCTTCACCAGGTCTTCCATGCGTGCGCTGGTCTCGCTGTAACCGCTCTGGTCCTGGGTCCGCACTGTCGTGAAGACGGCCAGGTAGTAGGGGGGTTCATAGGCCTCAACGGGCGCGACAGGCGCTTCGGGGTGATCGCTCATGGCGCCACCGTAAGGCGGGACGCGCCGAATGATCCAGTTCTTTCCTGAACAGCTGATGCGCCTTGCGTCCTCGCCCCGCTGTCAGCTCCCGGAGGTGGCGGCGGGGGCGAAGGCGAGGGCGGTGTTGTGGCCGCCGAATCCGGCCGACGTGCTCAGTGCGAGGTGGAGGCGCTGGCGGCGGGGGCCGCCGTGGACCAGGTCGATCGCGCAGGTATCCCGGTCGGGGACGGCGAACCCCGCGGTGGCGGGGACGAGTTGGTGCTGCACGGTGAGCACCGTCAGGGCGGCTTCGATGGCACCGGCGGCGCCCATCGTGTGGCCGAGCGCGCCCTTGGCGGAGGTGACGGACGGGGGGCGCCGGGCGAAGAGCCGGCCGACCAGGCGGGCTTCCGCGGAGTCGTTGAGCGGAGTGCTCGTGCCGTGGGCGTTGACGTGGTCGACGTCGTCGGGGCCGGCGCCGGCCTCGGCGAGGGCCAGCCGGGCGGCCGCTTCGAGCCCGCGGGCTTCCGGGTGCGGTGCGACGGGGTGGTGGGCGTCGGTGGCGGTTCCGGTGCCGACCAGCAGGGCTCTGGGCGTGGCCTGCCGCGACGCCGCGTCCGACCGGCGTTCCAGGACGAGGAAGCCCGCTCCCTCGCCGATGACGAAGCCGTCGCGGTCCGCGTCGAACGGGCGGGAGGCGCGGGCGGGGTCCGTGTTGCGGGAGAGCGCCTTCATCCGGGCGAATCCGGCGACGCAGACCGGAGTGATCATGGCGTCGGTGCCGCCGGCCAGGGCGATGTCGCAGGCTCCGGTGTGGAGCAGCAGAGCCGCGGTGTGGATGGCGGCGGCCCCGGAGGCGCAGGCGGTGGCGGTGTGCAGCACCGGGCCCGTCGCGCCGAGCTCGATAGCGAGTTGAGCTGCTGCCATGTTCGGCAGGAAGGCGGGGAGCGCCAGTGCGGACACGGCGGAGGGGCCCAGGGTGCGGAGCCGTTCCGCCGCGTGTTCGTAGCTGCCCACTCCTCCGGCGGCGGAGCCCAGGACCAGGGCGACCCGGGCGCCGTCCCAGCGCGCGGGTTCGAGGCCCGCGTCGGCGACGGCCTCCCGCGCGGCGGCGATGGCGAAGCGGGTGGCGCGGTCCAGCCGCCAGGGCTGGCGGCCGCCGACCAGCGCGGCTGAGTCGCCGGGGACCCGGCAGGAGAGGGCGACGGGGAGCCCGGCGAGCGCCGGGTCGGGTGCGGCCGTGCTGCGGGCGTCGAGGACGCCTCGCCAGGTCGGCTCCGCCCCGTGACCGGCCGGGGTGACCAGGCCGATCCCGGTGACGGCGAGCGGTGGGCGGGCCGCACTCATGCGGCTGGGCCGGGCGGCTGCTCGGGGTCGACGGACGGGTCAGGTTGGACGGACGCGACGGGCTCGACGGACGCGACGGGCCGGACGGGCTGCGCGAGCAGGGCGTGGATGCGGTCGACGAGTTGGCCCACCGTCACGTCGGCGGCGGAGTCGAGGTCGTCGTCCAGGGCGACGCCCCAGTGTTCCTGGAGGGTGACGACGAGTTCGATCCGGGCGAGGGAGTCGAGGTCGAGCTCGTCGAGGGCGGCGTCGTCGCCGATCGTGTCGGAGGGAGTGTCGAACTTCTCGGTGAGCAGGGTGACCAGGTGCTCGCGGACGGGGTTCACGGTGGGCTGACCTCCTCGTGGTCGTGGTCGTGGTCATGGTCGTGGCGCGGGGGCCGGGGTTCCGGGGCGGCCGTCCGTACGGGTGCGTCCGGCCACAGCAGGGTGGCGGAGGCCCAGGTGAGACCGCCGCCGAAGGCGGTGAGCAGGGTCGGAGCGCCCGGGCGGCAGGCCCCTCGGGCGGCGGCATCGGCGAGGGCGAGCGGTACGGAGGCGCCCGCCGTGTTGCCGACGTCGCGGATGTTGCCGAAGCGGTGCCGCGGCGGGATGCCGAGGCGGTCGGCGACGGCGTCCAGGATCCGCTGGTTGGCCTGGTGCCCGATGAAGGCCTGGACCTCGCGGGCCTGCCAGCCGGTCGCGGCCAGGGCGGCCCCGGCGGAGGCGGCCATGCGGCGTACGGCGTGGGCGTAGACCTGGCGCCCGCGCATCCGGAAGTAGCGGTCGCCGCGCCCGGGGGCTTCGGTGGCGGGGAGTCGAGAGCCGCCTGCGGCCACGGTGATCAGGTCGCTCTCGCCGCCGTCGCTGCCCCAGTCGGTCTCCAGCAGGGCCCCGGGTTCGGTGGTGTCCCCGGGGCGGAGTACCACCGCGGCGGCGGCGTCGCCGAAGAGCGGTGCGGTGTCGCGGTCGAAGGGGTCGACGATGGCCGAGTACTTCTCGGCCGCGACTACCAGGGGGGTGCGGCAGGCGCCGCTGCGGAGCAGGGCGGAGGCCGTGGCCAGGCCGTAGAGGAAGCCCGAGCAGACGGCTGCGAGGTCGAACGCGGGGACCGGTCCGAGGCCGAGGCGGTGGGCGACCTCCGGTGCGGTGGCCGGGCAGGGGCGGTCCGGCGTGGTGGTGGCCAGCAGGAGCAGGTCCGGGCGCAGGCCCGGGGAACCGGTGGAGTCGATCGCGGCGCGCGCGGCGGCCGTGGCCAGGTCCCCGGTGCTGACGCCGGGTCCGGCCAGCCGCCGGCGGTGGATGCCCGTCCGGCCGGTGATCCACTCGTCGGTGGTGTCCAGGCCGCCCCGGGCGATGACCTGGGTGTTGGTCACCTCCCGGGGCGGGAGGCTGGAGCCGAGACCGGCGATCACCGCCGTGGCACGGCGGCCGGGGAAGGGGGCGGAGGGTGGCGAGGTCATGCCGCGGCGAACGGGGAGGGCGGCTTGGGCGTGCCCGCCAGACCGCCGTCGGGGACCGAGAGGCCGCCGTCCAGGGCGATCGCCTGCCCGGTGAGGAAGGCGGAGGCGGGCGAGGCCAGGAACAGCGCCGCCGCGGCGACCTCCTCCAGTTCGGCCCAGCGCCCCATGGGCACGTGGGCCAGCAGCCAGTCGGTGAGCGCGGCGTTGGTGTGGACGGCGGCCGTCATGTCGGTGCGCACCCAGCCGGGGCACAGCGCGTTGACCCGGATCCCGCTGCGGGCCCAGCCGGCCGCGAGGCTGCGGGCGAGGGAGACCTGGGCGGCCTTGGTCGCGGCGTAGACCTCCATCATGGGCGTGCCGACCAGACCCGCGACCGAGGACATCAGCACCAGGCTGGCACCGTCCGACTGCGCCAGGTACGGGTGGGCGTGCCGGCAGATCGCGGCGGTGGCGTTGAGGTTGACCGCGACCACCTCGTCCCAGACGTGCTGCGGGAGGTGCTGCAGCGGTGCGAGGAGGGTGCTGCCGTCGGGGTTGGTGGGCAGGATGCCGGCGTTGTGGACGACGATGTCGAGACCGCCCAGGGCGTGGGCGGCCTGGTCGACGATGGCGGCCTGCCCGGTGTCGGCGAGGTCTCCGGGCACCAGGACGGGGGTGCCCCCGTAGCGGGCCACCTGGTCGGCGGTGTGCTTCAGCGCGGGCCCGGTACGGGCGGAGAGGGCGAGCCGGGCCCCGGCCTGGGCGAGCGCGACGGCGACGGCCTGGCCGATGCCGCGCGAGGAGCCGGTCACCAGTGCGCGGCGGCCGTCGAGGCGGAAGCGGTTGAGGATGGTCATGAGGGGTTCCTCCGGTTCCGGCGGGGCGTCAGTCGGTGGTGTTCCGGGCGGTGCCGTCCTGGACGGCGGTGTCCCGGGCGGGGGAGTTCAGGACGGGGGTGTCCTGGGCGCTGCTGGACCGAACAGGCGCGCGCAGGGAGCGGGCGCCCGTCCAGGTGAGCAGGGCGCTGCCCCAGGTCAGGCCGGCGCCGAAGACGCAGACGAGCACGCGGGCCCGGTCGGCCAGCAGGCCGCGGGCGGCGGCGTCGGCCAGCGCGAAGGGGGCGGAGGCCGCGCCGATGTTGCCCGTCAGGTCCCCGGTGATGTGCAGGCGTTCGGCCGGGATGCCGATCCGGTCCGCGACGGCGCGCAGGAGCACCGGGTTGGGCTGGTGGGTGATGAAGGCGTCGATGTCCTTGAGGTCGAGGCCGTGGTCGGTGAGGGCCTGGTCGACGAGGCGGGGGAAGATCTCGGTGATGAAGTCGCGCACGACCCGGCCGTCCATGTGGATGTGGTGCAGCCCGGCGGCCAGGCTCTCGGGGCCGGCGGGTATCCGGCTGCCGCCGGCGGGGATCAGCACGTGGTGCGCGCCGCGGCCGTCCGAGCCGAGGCGGAAGCCGTGGAAGCCGGCGTCGTCGTGGACGGGGCCCAGGACGGCTGCGGCGGCGCCGTCGGCGAAGAGGACGGCGGTGGCTCGGTGGGCGGGGTCGACGAACTTCGAGTAGGCCTCGACGCCGACGACCGCCGCGTACCGGGCGCCGGGGGTCGTGGCCAGCCAGGCGTGCGCGACCTTGACCGCGAACAGCCAGCCGGAGCACGCCGCGCTGACGTCGAGTGCGACGGCGTTGGCGGCGCCGGCGAGGGCCTGGACGCGGCAGGCGGTGGCCGGCCCGAGTTCGTCGGGCGTGGAGGTCGCCGCGACGACGAGGTCGAGCCGGTCCGGCGGGATGCCGGCGGCCTCGCAGGCGGCCAGTACGGCGGCCGCTGCCAGGTCCGAGGCGGCCTCGTCGGGTGCGGCCCGATGCCGTTCGAGCACGCCGGTGCGCTCGGTGATCCAGGTGGCCGAGACACCGGCGGGAGGGCCGACCTCGTCATTGCCGCGGACCTCGGCGGGCAGGTACGTGCCCATGCCCAGGACGCCGGTCATGGGGGGCTTCCTTCGGTTCACGACGTGCTCCCGGTGCGATCGGAGGAGCCGGTGGAGGAGCCGGTGGAGGAGTTGGCGGGGGCGCCGGCGGAGGCACCGTGGGCGGCCAGGAGCGCGGCGGCGTAGTCGGGCTCGTCGAGGGCCGTGCGGGCGAGGCCGGCCCCGGGGTCGAGGGCGGCCACGATGTCCGGCAGGGCCTGACGCAGTCGGTCGCACAGGGCGTCCATGGCGGCGGGCAGGGCGCGGACGGCCGAGGGGGTGAGCACGCCGGTCGCCAGCAGGGGGCCGGCCAGGCACCGGGCCTGGCGCAGGCCGTCGAGCGCGGCGAGGTCGGCCGCCCGGGGAACGGACCACCCGTGCCCGTGCGCGGTACTCCCCTCCACCGCGGCCTCGGCCGCGAGCCGGCGGGCCTGGACGTCCCCCAGCTCCAGGGCGTCCTCCAGCAGCGGGTTCCACAGGTCCAGGTCGCGGTGGAGCGAACGGTGGAGCGAACGGTAGAGCGAACGGTGGGGCGAGCGGCGCAGCGCCTCGGTACGGGCCGAAGCCGCGGCGGCGAGGTCGTCGGCGAGCCGGTCCTGCAGCGCGGCGACGACCGCCGGCCACCACGCGGCATCGGTCGGGTCGGCCGGGAGGCGAAGCGGGTCAGCCGGGAACCGGCCCGGACCGGCCGACCGCCGATCAGGGCGTGCCCGCTCCTCGGCGAGGGCGCGGCCGGCGTCGAGCAGGATGAGGGTGTTGTCCCCGCCGGCGTTGTCGAAGGCGCGGGCGAAGCCGAGGTAGCCCGGCAGCCGGTTGTGGTCGAAGAGGCCCGACACCCCGCAGCGGTGCTGGAGGGAGTCGACGAGGTCCGCCACGGCCCGGGTGCTGTGCGCCTTGTAGAGGGCGAGCGAGCGGTCGACCGCGGCCCAGGGGGAGAAGGTCATCGCCGTACCCGGGCCGTCGGAGGGCTTCGCGGCGCGCAGCCCCGCCCACGTGGACAGGGCCGCCCGGGCGGTGCAGCGCAGGGAGAAGGCGGCGGCCAGCGCTCCGACGACGGCGTGCTGCTGGGTGCGGTACTCCAGGACCGGGCTCCCGGGCGCCAGCCGGCCGTGCGAGCGGCGGCCCGCGCTGAACCGCCACGCCATCGCCGCGCTGCGGCCCGCCAGGCCCGCCATCGCGGACGGCAGGGTGGCCCACAGCCCCTGGCCGCAGCTCAGGGTCCGCTGGAGGCGGGCGTCGGCGCTGGGCTGCGGGTCATGCAGCACGCCCGTGGCGTCGATCCCGGCCCCGTCCGCCAGCCAGCGGTCGTACGGGATTCGGGCGCCGTGGAACCGGACGAGGCCGTAGGGCAGCGGGAGCGCGCCCACCGGGAGCGGGCCGGAGACGGACACTCCCGGTGCCGGGCGGCCGTCGGCCCCGGTGATGTCGACGAGGAAGGAGAACACTCCCCCGTCCCGGGCGCCCGTCAGCAGCCGTGCGCAGACCACCGCCTGCTGGGGCAGGCCGAGCGCCGCGACGGAGGAGAACTTCGCGGCCCGGTGGTCCGGGGTGTGCAGCGTGAACGCGCGGCGGGCCGGGTCGAACCGGGCCTCGGTGCGGATCCCGAGGTGGCTGCCGGCGTCGCCGATCTCGGTGACCAGGAAGGAGCCCTTGGTGCGTGCGTGCGCGAGGGCGCCGTCCGGGTCCGCGGCCTTGCCCCCCAGGAGGACCAGCGAGCCGACGCACAGGGTGTAGTGGGAGAGGAAGGTCTGATAGAGCGATGGATCCGCCAGTGCCGTCGCCTCACTGAGCGCGGCCAGCAGGTCCGCGTCGGCGACCACCTCGGCCGCCGGCGGCAGCGAGGCCGCCAGGCGGGCCAGCCGCCGGTGCGCGCTGACGTCCGTGCGCAGGGCTGCCGCCCCGTGTTCGGCCCGGTGGTCCGCGAGGAGCTGGCCGAACTCCGCGGCCCGCCGGGGAGGGAGCAGCGCCGAGAGGCGGGTCAGGACGTCGATCGCGTCGGCCTCCTCGCCGGGCCTCCGTTCGGTGTTCATGCGTCCCCCCGTGCGGCCGTCGTGGTCGGGTGGTGGTGGTGCGACGTGCCCTCCCCCGGCGTGGCGGGAGGCGGGCAGGAGCGCGGGGGCTCCAGCGACGCCTGGGGCGGAAGCGGCGCCTGGGGGCCGGTCGGCCACGGGCCGTCGGCGACCGGCGCGAGCGCGTCCTGCCGCGGGTCGATCCTGCGCACGCTGTTCGTCAGCGTGCTGCCGGTGCCCGCCTCGACGACCAGCGAGGCGTCCGCCAGGGCCGCGCCGAACACCGCGGGCAGGTCGAAGGGCCTGACCAGGCAGGCGGACAGCGCGCTCGGGAGGTCGCTGTCCGCACGGTAGAGCCGGCCTGCCACCGCCGAGTACACCGGTCGGCGCGGCGGGGACAGGCGCAGCCGTCGGGCGAAGTACGCGAACGCGCCGGCCTCGTGGACGAGAGCCGGGTGGTGGCTCATGAACGGGAGCCGCAGCCGCTGCGCCCCCACGCTGTGCGCCGTCGCCGACCGTTCGACGACGGCGAGCCCGTCGAGCGGGCCGGAGACCACCGTCTCCCCGCCGTGGTTGACACAGGCCACCACCACGCCCGTGCCCGGCCCGGCCGCCGCGAGCAGCCGGCGGGCTGTGGCCGGGCCCGCGCCCAGCAGTGTCATGCCGCCGCCGTGGCCGGTCAGCAACTGCCCGAGCCGGCAGGCCAGCCGGGCCCCGTCGGCGACCGAGCAGCATCCGGCCGCGGTCAGCGCGGGGATCTCGCCGAAGCTGACCGCCAGGAGGCGGTGCGCCCGGCAGCCGTCGGCTTCGAGTGCGCGGTGCACCGCCAGGGACACACCGAACAGCGCGAGTTGTACGGTCCCGGCCGGCTCGGCGGCCAGCGCGCCGGCGCTGAGCGGGGAGCCGCCGGGCAGTCGGGAGCCGCCACCCGAACAGGAGCCGCCTGTCAGCTGGGAGCCGACACCCGAACGGGAGCCGTCTGTCAGACGGGGGCCGATCGGCGCCACCCCGAACTCGGCGGCGACCACGTCGGCCTCCTCGAAGACCTCGGCGACCGCGCGTGCCAGCGACCCGACGCGGGGAAGCGTCCGCAACAGCGGAGTCAGACTGAAATCCCCCTGCCCGGGGAACATGTGAACGAACTTTCCGGTGGCCGTGGGACTCAGCGGACGCTGCGGGCCGGACATCACGGATTCCGCCTCCACCCTGGGGCACGTACGAAGGAAACGCCCCGACATCACCGATGGTGGAGTCTGCGGCCGCCCTCGCGGGCGCTTTTCGACGGCCGGCCCGTCAAGCTTTTCCGGGCGTCAACTTTCAAGGAATTACATCGAGTTGGGAATCCCATTCGGGTATCCCGGCGGCACCGCGAGCGGATAGCATGGCGGGATGTGCGCAGCGCGACCGCGTACCGCGGAGGCCGGACCGGGCCGCCGTGAGCGCGGCGTCGACGACCCGCCGGGAGAGACATGGCCGTCCGCCGTGTGCCGAACGCCCGCCTTCGCGAACTCCTCAAAGAAGCCCGATGGACCGGAGAGCAACTGGCCCGGGCCGTCAATCAGATCGGCGCCGAATCCGGATGGGCCCGGGCCTACGGGCGCGCCTCGGTGCACCAGTGGCTCACCGGAGCTGTTCCCCGCAAGCCCGCCCCCCACCTCGTCTGCGCGGCGCTGGGTCGTCGGCTCCGACGGCCCGTCACCCTGGCCGACGCCGGATTCGGTGACCCGCCGCCGGACACCCCGACGCCGGATTCCCCGGCGGTGCTCGCGCGGCTCGCGGCGGCGGCCGCCGCACCCGATCGCCACGGGAACCTCCTCTCCTACCAGCCGCCGCCCGCCCCGTCCGGCAGCCCGACCGGCCTGACCGAAGGCCCGACCGAAGCCGCGATCGGAGGCCCGACCGAAGCCCTGACCGGCCCGCCGGTACCCGCGGGCGCAAAGGCGCCCCCGCCCCAGCCGGACGCGCTCGCCCTGCTGCTGCCCGTCTTCTCCGCGATCGACCGCGTCCACGGCGGAGGCCAGGCCCGCACCGCACTCGCCGCGTTCCTCTCGACCACGGCGGCGCCCATGCTCGCCGCACCCGCCCCGCCCGTCCGGCACTTCGGCATCCTCGGAGCCACCGCCCGACTGTGCTACCTGTGCGCCTTCATGCACATCGACGACGACCTCAACGGCCTCGCCGGCCAGTACTACCGCCTCGCCCTCGACCTGGCCCGGCACGCCGGCGACACGGCCGCCCAGGCGATGACCCTGCGCGCCATGGCCACCCAGGCCTACGAACTCGGCCACCGGCGCCAGAGCCTGCGCCTGGCGCAAGCCGCCGCCGACTGCCGCATCAGCTCCTCGGCGCCGCGGCTGCGCGCCTCCGTCCTGGGGCAACTCGCCCTGTCCGAGGCCGCCGTCGGCGATCGGACGGCCGCGCTGCGCCACATCGGCGACGCCCGCGACCTCCTCACGAACGCCACGGGCCCGCCGCCGCCGATCGGCGACTACCACCGCGCCTCGTGGGACCACCAGCGGGCCCTCGTCGGAGTCGAACTCGGCGACCCCGCCGGGGCGATCAAGCTCCTGGAGGTGTCCGCCGCCCGCAGGCCCCGGGGCGAGTCCCGCTCCCGTGCCGTCATCCTCAGCAGGCTGGCCGAACGGCAGCTGGCGGCCGGGCACATCGAAGCCGCCTGCGCCACCTGGCACGAGTTCCTCGACGTCTACCCGCTGCTGGCTTCCCGCCGGGCCCATCTGGCCAGGGCGCGGATGCCCGGGCTTCTGCTCCCCCACCGCCGACGGCCGGCCGCGGACCACCTCATCCAACGGGCCACCGCCCTCGGGCGCGTCTGACGATTCGCGCCCGCGGCACCGTCCGGGCCTTCTCCCCGTCAGGGCCGGCGCGGAGTCCGCGCGAGGACGTCGGTCGCGACCTCCGTGACCGTACGGTGGTAGGCCACGCTCACCGGCCCCAGGCCGCCGATCGCCCCGACCACCGCGTCTGTCGCGTCTCCGGCGCCCTCGGCCGCCCGCAGCGGGGCGATCACACCGACAGTCGCCGCCGCCGCGATCTCCTCGGGCCGCAGGGCGTTCAGACCGTTGAACGCCACGAACGTGCCGGAGCGGATCGACGCCGCCACGGCACTGCCGGCGGAGACCAGCACCAGGTCGCTGGACTCCGCCACCGCACGGACGGCGCGCCGCCGGTCGGAGGAGCGGTAGCACCACTGATCGGGGTGCTGGCCTCGAAGCAGCGGGAACCGTGCGCGCAGCACCCCGAGGATCTCCGCGACCTCCTCGACCGGTGAGCACGGGTGCTGGACGAAGGACAGCCGCTCGGGATCGACGGACCGCAGGGCCTGCGCCCCGGCCGCGTCGGCCACCCGGACCCGCCCCGCCTGCTGCGCGCCCGCCTGCTGCGCGGCGGGACCAGCCGGGGCGAAACCGCCGCCGCCGAGCACGAGGACGGTGTCCCCGCGAGCCTCGTACTGCCGGACGGCGGCCCACGTCGCGGCCGCCCGCGGACACTCAGCCTGCCCCGCGCCCCCTGCGGACGGGGCGAGCCGGTTCAGGGGCTGGGACGGGACGACCGGGGTCGGCCCGCACGCGGGCTCCGACGCGCAGACGATCAGCCGCCTGGTCCGCACCGTGGCCGACCAGACGCGGACGGCCTCCGCCGCCACCGCCTCCTGGCGGGCCGGAGCGATCACGGCGATCCCCACCACGGCCCCGTCCAGGTCGATGTAGGTCGTGGCGAACAGCCGCCCGCCCCGGCCCGCCGGCAGGATCCCGCCGGCACCGATCCGGGAGGCGAACCCGCGCTCGTGGAGCCACCCGGCCACGAGCGGGGCCGCCGGGCAGGTCACCGGTCCGCGCGTCGGATGGACGTAGCCGGACAAGACGGTGATCGGACCGTCAGGGCCCGATGCCACGTCGGACTGCTCCGTCAACCGGGACCGGTTCATGCCGGCTCCTCCCAAGGGTGGCTGGCCACGTCGTTCGGCTCCGGCGAGGATCGAAGATCGAAGATCGCGGATGCCGTTGGTGATCTTCCGAGTGTGCCCGGTGAAGCCGCGTCGGCGAGCTGCGGACAGCGCCGTGGACAGAGGTGTCGCCGACGGGCGTCCGACAGCACTCCGGCGACGGCAGCGGGGGCCGGAGCGGGCGACGGGCCGGGTGTGAAAGTCGGATCTCCATGAATCCGACCCGCCAGTGAGCCACATGCGAATGGAAGTCGCATTGTCCTGGCGGTCGGACGGCCGGAATCCACTCCACAGCACGACGATTCACCGGCGACACGATTAACCTGAACGCCACATTCGGACAAGAAGTCGAGTCGACCACATGAACCACGAACTCCCTTACTTTCGAGCCGAGTTGAACCAATCTCCGACCGGTCACGCCGGACGCCCCGGCGAACCCCCGGAGTTCGGGGCAAAGGTTCCGTGCGCACGCGAATAGTCCAGCCCGCGACGGCCTGCGTGGCGCGATGCCACCGGCGCTGGAATATTGCTAGAAGTGACGGCAGTCACACGCAATGGAGTTCGATGTGCGCTTCGCGACGCGCGATGTCCGCCGCTCGGTCATCGTCAGCCTCATGGGTACCACGCTCGTCTGGTACGACTTCTTCCTCTACGTCAACGCTTCGGTGCTGGTCTTCAAGCACCAGTTCTTCCCCTACCTCTCGCCCTTCGCGGCGACGCTCACCGGCATCGGCCTCTACGGGGCAGCGCTGGTGGCACGGCCGGTCGGCGGGGCGCTCTTCGGGCACCTCGGCGACCGCCACGGCAGGCGCCCCGCCCTGGTCGGCGCGCTGCTGCTGACCGGGGCCTCCACCGGCCTGGTCGGGCTGCTGCCCGGCTACGGCCAGATCGGCTTCGCCTCCCCCCTCCTGCTGGTCACGCTGCGCCTGCTCCAGGGGCTCGGCCTGGGCGGTGCGTGGGGGGCCGCCACCGTCGTCGCGCACGAGTGCGCCGAACCGGGGCGCCGGGGGCTGGTGTCGAGCTGGGCCCAGATCGGCGCGCCGGCGGGCAACCTGCTGGCGTTCGGGGCCATGACGGCGGTCTCCGGTGCGCTGACCCCCGCCCAGTTCATGACCTGGGGCTGGCGACTGCCCTTCCTGCTCTCCGCCGTGCTGGTGGTGGTGGGGCTGTGGGCCCGGGCGCGGATCGAGGAGACCCCCGCCTTCCGGGCGCTCGCCCTCACCGGGGCCCGCAGCCGGCGGCCGGTCGTTGAACTGATCGCCCGGCACCGCAGGCAGCTGCTCATCACCACGGCGATCACCGCCGGAGCCGACGTCGTGCTCTTCGGCTTCTCGTTCAACTACGTCCTCACCCTGCTGCGCGTCGCCGGCCTGTCGCTCAACGCCCTGATCGCGCTCTCGCTCCTCGCCCCGCTCGCGTTGATCACCCTGATCCCGTTCTTCGGCGCGCTGTCCGACCGCTACGGGAGACGACGGGTCTGCCTGGCCGGGACGATCACCATGGCGGTCTGGGCCTCCTCGTTCGCGCCCCTGCTGCGCTTCGGCTCTCCTCCGGTCCTGGTGCTCGCCTACCTGCTGTCGCTGGTGGGCTTCGCCGCGATGTACGCCCCCCAGGCGGCCCTGGTCTCCGAGCTCTTCCCGAGCCGGGTGCGCCTCAGCGGAACCGCCGTCGGCTACCAGCTGGGCGGACTCCTCGGCGGCACCCTCGCCACCTACCTGACCGCCGAGGCCACCGACTGGTTCAAGTCCCCGGCCGTGACCCCGCTCTACGTCCTCGCCGTCCTGGTGGTCAGCGGCACGGCGCTCCTCACCCTCGCGCGCCACGGCGAGGACGACGGCTCCCCCGCAGCGGCCGGGCCCTCGGGCTCCGGGTTCCCCACCCCGTCGAGCCGTCCCACAGCCCCGGCCCCCGGACTCCCCGGGTGAGCCGGCCCGCAGCACCACCGGGTTCCCCCACCCCAAGAAAGGCACGACCCCATGAAGCACCCCATCGGTATCGCGGCCGCCGCCCTCGCGGCCGGCACCCTGGTCGGCGGACTGCTCGTGTACGACACCTCCGCCGCGGGAGTGCCCCAGGTCATCACCTGTGAGGACAACTTCACGATGACCTTCAGCTCCGGCCTCACCCTCGTCCCCCAGGACAACATCACGGCCACCCTCGGCAACCCCAAACTACTGAACTGCACCGGTGACGCCCCCATCACCCAGGCCGACTACGTGGGGACCGGCCTCGGCAACGGCGTGACCTGCGCGGCCGGCAGCTACCAGAACGCGCCCGGCACCCTGCAGCGCGTCACCTGGGAGACCGCGAACGGCCAGCCCACCACGGAGGACCCGGGCACCACCGACTTCACCTGGGACATGCAGCCGATCCAGGACCTGCTCAAGTCGAGCAACCCCCTCAGCGGCGGCATCACCGCGGGCCGCTACAAGGGCGCCACCTGGACGGTGGTCCTCGACCCGGTCAAGTCCAACATCGACCTCACGGCCTGCAGCACCCCGACCGGCCTGAAGTCGATGACGCTGGACGGGACGGTCACCATCACGCTGCCCACCGGCACGCAGTCCCCCACGCCGACACCGACCTCCACCTCCAGCCCGACCGCCACCGCCACGCCCACCCCCACGCCCACTGCCACACCTACGGGCACCCCCACGCCTACGGCCACCCCCACGGCCAGGCCCATGCCCGTCCCCTTCGTCCCCGCGCAGGACGCCTGATCCCGAACGGGCGCCCCACCGCCACGCTGCCGCAAGCCCCGCCCCTCGCTGCGGAGCGGGCGGTGCCCGGCAGGCTCGGGCCGGGCAGGACGAGCCTCCCGGACACGGCGGCCTGACGAAGCACTGGGCCCCGACGCCGATCAACCCGGCGCCGGGGCCCAGCCCGCTGGTCTAGTAGACGAGCGTGATGCAGCCTCCGCCGCCCGCGGTGCCCGCGGTGCCGTCCTCGCCGGGGGTCTGGGGGTCGTCGAAGTTGCCGACGTAGTCCTGGCCGTCGCCGCCGTCCCCGCCGTCCCCGCCGTCGCCGGTGCCCACAGGGCAGGCGGCCGGCACATGGGCCCCCGCTGCACCGCCTTCGCCGCCCACGCCGCCCGTGCTGCCGGGGACGGTCTGACCGACGGTGGCCGGTGTCACGTCGACGCCTTCCTCACCACCGGCGCCGAGGTCACCGTCGGATCCGCCTGTGCCGCTGGGCCCTCCGCCCTCGCAGGCGGAGGCGGGGACGATGCCTCCGCCGTGGCCTCCCTCGCCCCCGGCGCCGCCGAGCACGCTGCCCGCGCCCCCGCCCCTACCCCCGGGACGTGACCCGCCGTCCACGGCTGCCAGGACGACTGCGCCGCCAGTGAGGGTGGACCGGCCGCCGGCGCCCCCGTCGGCGCCGTCGACGCCCGGGTCGGCCTCCTCACCGCTGGCGCCTCCCGCTCCACCGGCTCCGCCGCTGCCGACCGTGAGGGTCAGCACGTCGCCGGGGGTGACGGCCAGGGTGCAGGTGACCCGGGCGCCTCCTCCGCCGCCGCCTCCCGCCCCGCCCCCGCCGCCGCTCTTGAAGAGGCCGGTGCCACCTCCGCCGCCCCCGCCACCTCCCCCGGCACCTGCCGCGACGAGGGTGACGGTGATGCCGGTGACACCGTCCGGGACGGTGAACGTGGCGTCGGTGGTGAAGGTCCGGGTGGTCGCGTCCCGGGCGGGCGCGGTTGCGCCGACGGGCAGCACCAGCGCCCCCGCGAGGCATCCGGAACCGAGGGCGGCGCGCACCCTCCGGGGGCGGGCAGGCCTCACACGGGCTCCGGCCGTCACCCAATCGTCGTAGCTCATGCTCAAACAGTGCTGTGGCCACGATCCTCCCGCGACGCCGGAGGGGGGATCGGGTGACCCGGCCCGTCCGCGGCGGGGCGCCCGCACCGACCACCTGGCCGCCCCGTCCCGCTGTCCGGGTGAGACACGGAGTGCGACGGTGCCGCACAAATGCCGGTTGATCGAGTACCGACGATCCTTGGCGCCAAGGCACTACACCGACGAACAGGAAGAGGGGCACACGATGAGGCGTCTGATGGTGGCGGCGGCCGCGGGCGGGTTGCTGGCCGTAGCGATCCCGGGGGCGGCCGGGTCCGCGCACGCCACGGAGGTACTGAAAGACCTGACCTGCTCAGGGCCGGTGACGCTGACGTTCAAGAACCCGGTGACCGACGCGGCGGCATCGAACTCTTACACGGTCGAAGGCACTCTCGACGACTGTTACAGCGCCGCCGGAACCAACTCGAACGTCGACCACGGCACGATCTCCTCGGTCGGCACCGGGACGTTCTCCTGCCTGTCCTACCACCCCTTCTCCGGAACGACGACCTTCACCTGGTACGACGTCAACAACAGGGACCTCGGCCGCACCACCGTCTCCTTCCAGGGCGGGGAGAAGGGCAACTCGGGTGGCAGCGAGGTGACCAACGACGAGACCGGCATCACGGACGTGACCAGCACCCTCCTGCCCCTCAACAGCTACCAGGGAAGCTTCGACCTGTCCGGCATCACCGGCTCCTGCGACACCGGAGTGACGGCCCTGACCGGGAAGCACGAGGTGGACTTCAGCCTCGCCTCGCTCTGAGCGCACAGCACGCGCTCTCGAGCCCCCGGGCACCGTCCGCCGCCCGGGGGCTCGCCATTCCTGTGGCCACTGTTCGGAAGGCGTACACCCTTGCCGCGTTGACTCCGGCACGGTGAACGGAACAGATTCCGTCAAGCGCGTTGACCAAAAAGCTACATGACGATATGTCAGTGTACGAGCCGTTGGGCCAGGAGCCCGCTTCACCGCTACGTGCCGATGGAGGCGCAGACATGGTCGATGGAATCCGCGAAGAGGACGAGTCCGGCGGGCCGGGGGCAGCACCGGTGGCACGCCGAAGCCTCCTCCGGGCCGCAGGACTGGGTGCCGCCGTGGTGGGCCTGGGCGCAGCCGTGCCCGTGACAGCCGCAGCCGAGGACCGGTCCGCGACCCCCGCAGTCAGCACCCGTCGGCCGGACGTGCTGAACAGCGTGAACCTGTACTGCTCGGCGGACGCGGGCACCTACATGGGCGGCGGGACGGCCACCGTGCAGGTCACGGTCGGCAACTTCAGCAGCACCGCGGCCACCGGACCGGTGTCGCTGAAGGTCATCACCCCGTTCTACGCCAACGTCGCGGCGCTGCCGTCCGTCAGCGGCGGCACCTCCCGCTGGCTGTACCAGAACAGCGCGCCCGACGTGCCCTCCGTCATCCAGGTCTCGTTCAACGGCTTCCCGGCGAACACGGCCGTGACCGTGCCGGTCACCTTCACCCTGCTGTCCGGCGCCCCCAACATCCCCCCGATCGGCCGGGCGATCTTCACCACCGACGCGAGCAACACCACCGACATGGACAGCGATCTGACCCGCAACGTGTGGGAGTTCGGCTTCGTCCGCTCCAGCCTGGCCGCCCCGCCCCCCGGCAACGCCAACCTCTACTTCACCTCCCCCCAGCTCCCCCTGATCGCCGGAGGTCCGTCGGCCGAGATCCCGTTCCACTTCTACAACGGCGCCGGCACCCTGTTCGACGGCACCCAGAGCCCCGCGAACTTCACCTTCTCCACCCCCTTCTACACCCAGGTCCCCACCGCGGGCCGCCCGCCCGGCCTCACCGCGCTGTACGAGAACAACGACCCCGCCATCCCCTCCGTCTACCGGCTCTCCGTCCCGCCGGGGCTCGGCGCCCTCGGGCCGCAGACCCCGGCCACCATCGGCATCCCCTACCTGATGCAGAGCGGCGGCCCGAGGGAGTACACCGTCTCCTCCGCCATGATCACCCCCACCGGCAGCGACACCCAGGGCGACCTCACCATCGCCCACCACCACTTCGGCATGGTCTCCGTCATCGACACCGCCGTGTAGCCCGGTCGGACCACCGGCACTGCTCCTGGTGTCCTGCGCCGGATCTCCGGCGCAGGACACCGGCGCTCAGAGCCCACCGCCACCGCCGGCCGGACGGACGTCGAGGAGCTGCGCCGCCGGCCGCCGCAAGCGCGGTGTCCACCAGTTGAGTTCGCCGAGCAGGCGCATGGTGGCGGGGACCAGCAGCATGCGCACCACGGTGGCGTCGACGGCCACGGCCACCAGGACACCGAGGGCGATCTCCTTCACGGTGACGACGGGGCTGGTCGCGAAGGCCGCGGCGACCAGCACGATCAGGGCCGCCGCGGCCGAGATCAGCCCGCCGGTGCGCCCGAGGCCGGTCACCACGGCGCTCGCGTTGTCCATGCCGCCGCGGTGGAGCTCGCGGATCTGTGCGATCAGGAAGAGTTCGTAGTCGACGGAGAGCGCGAAGACGAACATCAGCATGATGGCGGCCTCCAACGCGCCGACGTACCCGGTGGGTTGAAGGCCCAGCAGCCGGGCGCCGTGGCCGTCCTGGACGGTCCAGGTGACGGCCGCGAAGGCGATGCCGAGGGACATCGTCGTGGTGATGACCGCCTTGAGCGGGACCAGCAGCGACCGGAAGGCCAGGAAGAGCAGGCCGAGCGTGACCACCAGCAGGTACCCGACCAGTGCCGGGAGCCTGGCCTTCAGGGTGTCCAGGACGTCGACGTTGGCCGCGGCCGGTCCGCCGACCAGGACGCGGCCGCCGTCGGGCGGGTCGAGCGCCCGCACGGCGCGCACCAGTTGCCCGGCGGCGGGAGCGTCCGGAGCCGCGTCGGTGCTGACGGTCAGTATGGCGCTGTGCGCGGTGCTGACGCGCAGCCGGACGTCCTGGGCGCCCGGCAGTGCGGCGAGTCGCTGCTGCCAGCGGGCCAGTGCGGCCTTGCCCGGCTCGCCGCCGATGTCGTCCCGCAGGTGGGCGACGACCTGGAGTTGGTCGAGCGCGGCCGCCGGGAAGTCCTCGTGCAGCTGCTCCTGTGCTCTGCGGCTGGCCGCCCCGGCGGGCAGGGTCCGCTGGTCGCTCGCCGCGAGGTGCAGCCCGACGACCGGGACGCTCAGCACGGCGATCACCGTGACGGCGGCGGTGAGCCAGGCCCACGGGTGCGTGACGGCGCTCCGGCCCAGCCGGTACCAGAACCCCGTCTCCTCGCCCTCCGCCCAGGCACGTCCGAGACCGGCCCGTCCGAAGCCCGGCAGCCGGACGCACCCGGCCTCGACGCCCGGGCCGAGCACGGCCAGTACGGCGGGCAGCATGGTGAGGCTGACGGCGCCGGCCAGCGCGACGGTGACGGCGGCACCGATGCCGAGGGAGCGGGTGATGGGGAAGGGGAGCAGGGTCAGGCCCAGGACGGCGAGCGAGATGGCCGTCGCGGAGTAGAGCACGGTGTGCCCGGCGGTGGCCATGGTGGCGGCCACGGCCCGGTGCGGGTCGCCCCGGTGGCGCAGCTCGCGCCGGAAGCGGACGACGACGAACAGGGCGTAGTCGACGGACAGCCCGAGAGCGATCATGACGACGACGTTGCGGGTGACGTAGCTGACCGGCACGAGTGGGGCGAGCATGCGCAACACCGCGAAGGACAGCGTGAGGCTCGCCCCGGCCACGGCCAGCGGCAGCAGGGCCGCGGCGAGGCTTCCGAAGAAGAGCAGCAGCAGCAGGAACAGCAGGGGGAAGACGTAGAGCTCGGCGCGGGTGAGGTCGTCGTCGACGGTGCGGTCCAGGTCGGCCTGGAGCGGTACCTGCCCGGCGTAGGAGACGGTGAGTCCGTCGGCGTGCAGCAGCCGGCGCAGCCGCTCGTAGGAGGCGGTCTTGGCCTGGTCGCCGGTGCCGGCCAGGCCGACGACCACGCAGGCCGCGTGCCCGTCGGTGGAGAGGAGTTCCCGCTTGCCGGTGTTCCAGTAGTGCTGGGCACCCGTCAGCACGGATCTGGGCACCTCGGCGAGCGCGGAGCGCACGGCTTCGCCGAACTCCAGGTCGTCCACGGTGAGGTTCTCGCTGCGGAAGACCACGATCGTGCTGGTCCCGCCCGCGTTGTAGTGGTGTTCGATGGCTTCGATCGCCCGACCGGACTCGGCCCCGGGGTTGGTGAAGCCACCGTGGGACAGCCGCGCGGGCAGCCCGGCCCCGACGACCGCGGCGACGGCCAGTAGCAGGGCGGTGGTCCACAGCACCGCCCAGCGGTGGCGGGCGACGAGTGCGCCGAGCCGGGCCCCGGTGCCGTCGGGCGGCGCCGGGGCGGCTCGGACCACGCCCGTCCGGGGGTCAGTCCCGGCGCAGGGCGAGGACGACATTGTGGCCTCCAAAGCCGAAGGAGTGGCTGACCGCCGCGTCGATGCGCTGCCGGCGCGCCGTCCCGGTGACGCAGTCGATGTCGAACTCGGCAATGTCGGGAGTGAGGTTGGCGACCGGCGGTACCAGCGAGCGTTCGATGGTCAGCACGGTGAGCGCCGCCTCGATCGCGCCGGCCGCGCCGAGGCTGTGGCCGAGCACGCCCTTGGGGGCGGTGACGCTGGGCTGGTGCGGCAGGGCGCGGGCGATCAGGCCGGCCTCGGCGGCGTCGTTGAGTGGGGTGGAGGTGCCGTGGGCATTGACGTGGCCGATGTCGCCGGCGCCCAGGCCCGCGCTGCGCAGCGCCGTGCGCAGCGCCTGTTCCGCACCGGCGGCGCCCTGGGGCGGCGCGGTCGGGTGGTGGGCGTCGTTGCTGGCGCCGTGTCCGGCGAGCACGGCGCGCGCCCGGGCGCCGCGCGCCCTCGCGTCCGCGGCGCGCTCCAGGACGAGCACGGCGGCGCCCTCGGCCAGGACGAAGCCGTCCCGGTCGGCGGCGAACGGCCGGGAGGCGCCCGGTACGTCGTGCCCGCGTGCCGACAGGGTGCCCATCCGGTGGAACCCGGTCGCCACCAGCGGGCTGAGGGCGGCTTCGGCGCCACCGGCCAGGACGATGTCGCAGGACCCCGCGACCAGCAGGTCGTGGGCGATGGCCAGCGCCGTGGCACCGGAGGCGCAGGCGGTGGCGCAGGCGAGCGTGGGGCCGCGCGCGCCGAACTCCTGGGCCACCTCGCCGACGGCCATGTTGCCGATGACCATCGGGATCACCGTCGGCGAGACGTGGGCCGGCCCGCGCTGGTGGAGTCGGCGCAGTTGGTCCTCCCAGTGCGGCGCGCCGCCGAAGCCCACCCCGAGCACGACGGCGACCCGGGCGCCGTCCCACCCGCCGGTGTCCAGTCCCGCGTTCTGGACGGCCTCCCGGGCCGCGAGCAGCGCGAGCTTGCTGAACCGTCCGATCCGCCAGGCCTTCTTGCGCCCGACCGCCGTGTCCAGGTCCATGGCGGGGATGCGGCAGGAGAACGTCACCGGGGCGGCGTCGAGGTCCGGGTCCGGTGACGCGGTGGGTGTGCCGGCGCAGACCCGCTGCCAGGTCTCCTCGGTGCCGAACCCGGCCGGGGTGACGAGCCCCAGGCCGGTGACGGCGATCTCGGGGCGGTTCACGCGACGGGTTCGGTCGCGTCGCCGAGTCGGGCCTGGACGATCCGGGCGACGTCGATGAGCGTGCTCTGCCGGTCGGCGTCCTCCTGGCTGATCAGGATGCCGAACTCGTCCTGGAGCACGAAGGCGAACTCGGCCAGCGCGAGCGAGTCGACGTCCATCTCCTCGAAGGTGGCGTCGGGGCTGACGGCGTCGGCGGATACGCCGAACCGCTCGACGAGCAGGGTCTGGGCGGTGTCGCAGACGTCGTCCACGGAGAGCGTCGTGTCCATAGCGGTGGTTCCTTTCCGGAGTGTGAGGGGGCGGGCTCAGCCGCCGGTGGTGCGGTGGTGACGGGTCAGCTCGGCCATGGCCTGGTCGAACGTGGTGGGCGGCTCGAAGCCGAGGTCGCGCCGGGCCGACGTGAGGTCGAACCAGTGCGGCCGGGTGAGCTGGTGGAGCAGGAATCGGCTGAGGCCGTGGTCGGTGTGGCGGCGGAGCACCGTCGTGGTGGCGTCGGCCAGGACGGCGGCGGCCAGGGCGACGGGGTAGGGCACCGGGCGCCAGCTCGCGTGGCGTCCGGCTGCGGCGAGGAGCCTGGTCACCACCTCGCGCAGGGGCCGCGGTTCGCCCTGGGCGATGAAGTAGGCCTGCCCGGCCGCCGGGTGGCCCGGTCGCAGCCGGTCCAGCGCGAGCAGGTGGGCGTGGGCCGCGGTGGCGAGGTGGCAGGTGTCGACGAGGTTGGTGCCGCGGCCCGGCATCAGCAGTCGCCCGCCCTTGGTCGCCCGCAGCAGGGCGGGCAGGAAGTGCGGGTCGCCGGGCCCCCAGATCAGATGGGGGCGCAGCACCGTGGTCGCCAGGTCCGGGCCGTTGGCGGCGAGGACGGCCGCCTCGGCCTCGGCTTTGGTGCGGGGGTAGGCGGCCGAGTGGCGTCGGGGCCCGGGCAGGGACTCGTCCGCTCCCGTGACGCCCTCGGGGGTGAAGGCCACGCTCGCGGTGGAGGTATAGACCAGTTGGCGGATACCAAGGGCGCGGCAGGCGGTCAGGACGCGCCGGGTGCCGTCGACGTTGACCGCGCGGTACGGCTGCTCGGGCCCCCGGACCCCGGCCAGGGCCGCGTTGTGGATCACCGCCTCGCACCCGGCGAGGGCCCGCCGGACGGTACGCGGGTCGGCGATGTCGCCCAGGTGCTGGCGGACCCCGAGCCGCTCCAACTCCGGGCTCCGGCGGCGGTTCAGCGAGACCACCTCGTCGCCGCGCCCGGCGAGGCGGCTGCACAGCTCCAGGCCGAGGAAGCCGCTGCCCCCGGTGACCAGGACCCTCATCGCCCGCCTCCCGGCACGCCGCCCGGGCGTCGTCGGCTCAGCCGGCGGCGGGCCCAGCGGGCGAGGCGGTCGCGGTCGACGCGCGAGTTGTGCCTCGGGTCGGTGGGCAGCCGGCGGTGGAGCAGGACGGCGGCGATCCGGTGGCCGCCCGGCACCGCCGACAGGGCGTGCCGAAGCCCCTGGAGGACGGCCGTCGCCGAGTTGGCCGCCGATGGCGCCAACTCCACGCAGAGCACCGGCCGTTGACGGCCGGCGGGCCCGAGGCCGATCAGCGCGGTGCGGCCGATGCCGGGCACCGCGTCGGCGATCCGCTCGACCACGGCGGTGTCGAGTGCGAACCCGGCTCCGTGCACCCGGTGCGCGGAGCGCCCGAGGAACCACAGCCGGCCGCTCTCGTCCAGCCAGCCGAGATCGCCGGTGCGGTGCAGCAGGTCCTCGCCGGCGCCGACCTTGGCGGCCGCGTTCGCTCCCGGGCGAGCGTGGTAGGCCCGGCTGACCTGCGGGCCGCCGACCGTGATCTCTCCGTAACTCCCTTGTGGAACCGGCCGGTTGTATGACACGGGACCGACCGGCACCAGGATGTGGGCCGCGATGCCGGGCACCGGGCGGCCCAGGCAGACCCCGCGGTGGGCGTGCCCCGGTTCCGCGTGCGCGGCGGCCAGTTCGGTGCTGTCGATCACGCTGACCGGCAGGCACTCGGTGGCGCCGTACGCGCTGAGCAGCGTCGCCTCCTCCGGCAGCGCCCGGCGCAGCGCACGCACCAGCCGCTCGGACGGCGGGGCGCCGAAGGAACAGGCCAGCCGCACCGGGGCGAGCGACAGTCGGCCGTGCTCGCACTCCCCGGCCAGGGCCCGCAGCACCGCCGGGGAGGCGCACACCACCGAGGTGAAGTGTTCGGTGACGGCGCGCGCCAGGTCGGCGCCCCGGGTGCGGGCCGGTCTGAGGTGGTTCACGGCCGGGACGACGGTGGTGGCGCCGGTGGCGGGCCCGAACAGGGCGAAGGGCAGGAACCCGGCGAGCAGCACCTCCCCCGGGCCCAGACCCAGCAGCCCGGCGATCGAGCGGACCTGGGCGGCCAGCTGCCGGTGCTCGTACTCCACGCCCTTGGGCACTCCGGTGGAGCCGGAGGTGAAGGCGATCAGCGCGAGCGAGGCCGCGGGCGGCGGGCTCGGCCACGGCGGCTCCGGCTGGTCGGGCTCCGGCCTGGGCGCGCGCGGTCGACGGCCCGTGAGCAGCGAGACGGTGACGTATGGGCGGGCCCAGCCGAGCAGCAGCCGGGCCAGCTGGGCGAGCGGGTCACCGATGAACACCTCGGGCCGCGTCTCGTCCAGACAGGCCCGCAGCGCCGGACGGGGCAGCGCCGGGTCGATCAGCACCGGCACCGCACCGAGGGCGAGCAGCCCGTACACGGTGGTCACCAGGTCGTACGGGTCGCGGGCCATCACCACGGCCTTCTGCCCGGCGCCGACGCCCGCCTCGCGCAGGTCGCGGATGCGCGCCCGGCAGGCGGCCTCCAGCGTCGCGAAGTCGACGGTGTGCCAACGGCCGCGCGGAGCGGGCCAGACGAGCGCGGTGCGGTCCGGCTGCAGGCCGGCCCAGCCGGCCAGGTGGGCGGCGAGCGTCTCCGGCCAGGCCTCCTGCTCCCGGGTGGCCCCAGGGACCGCGCTCACCACCGCAGGGCCATGACGCCGAGGCTGGTGCCGCTGGCCAGGCCGAGGATCCCCACCAGATCGCCCTCGTGCAGCCGGCCCTGCTCCTGCGCGAGTGCCAGCTGCAGCGGGATGGTGGCGGTGGCGACGTTGCCGTAATCGGGAAAGGTGGAGATCACCGCCTCGGCGGGGATGCCCGCAGCGGAGCAGAGGTCGCGGGCCATGGCCACCGAGGGCTGGTGGACGCAGAACAGCGCGCAGTCGGCCACGGAATCGATCAGTTCGCCCGCGGCCTTGAAGGCCTGTTCCCGCAGCTCCGCGAAGGAGGCCGTCAACGCGGAGTCGTCGACGTCCAACTCGTGCATCCGGCCGGTGGCGTACGGGCTGCGCAGTACCGCACTCGGCCACGCGGCCGAGTTGGCGAAGAAGCGGCTGCCGAGGATGCCGGGCCGTTCGCTCGCCTCCACCAGCACGGCCGCCCCCATGTCGCCCAGCGTGAGACTGGCCAGCGCCGATGCGAGCCGGCCGCGGTCCGGAATGCGCCAGCGGGTCAGTCGGCTGGGCGTCTCCCCGGTGACCACCAGCACCCGCCGGTAGGAACCGAGCCTGATCAGCGCGTCCACGCTCTCCAACGCGCTGAGCACGCCGTTGCAGGCGTTCATCAGATCGAAGACCGGTGCCGTGACACCGAGTTTGGCGGCCACCACGTTCGCGGTCGCCGGCTCGTCGAGGTCCTTGGTGATCCCGGTGTAGACGAGCAGGTCGATCGCCTCGGGTGGGAGGCCGGCGTCGCGCAGGACGGCGGCACCCGCCCGGGCCGCCAGGTCCGAGGGCAGCTCCCCCGGCGCGGCCACGCACCGCTCGCGCAGCCCGAACATGTGCTCCAACAGTCCCGCCGGCAGCGCGGCCCCTGGGCTCTGCCGGCGCAGTTCCTCCTCGATCTCGCGGGAACTCTGACGGGCCTCGGGGACATGGACCCGCACGAGACTGATCCTGCTGTGGGGCGAGGGCATGGGTACCTCTCCGTGATGGTTCGTCATCGCGTGGACAGGAAGCGCCGAAGCGGCCCGGTCAGGGACTCGCCGGCGTCCTCCAGGACGAAGTGGCCCGCGTCGGCGAAGGCGTGCACCTCGGCGTGCGGGAGTCTGCGCCGCCACTCCCGCAGGACGAGCGGTGTGAACACCGGGTCGCGCAGGCCCCAGCCGATGAACGCCGACAGCCCGGCGAGGTCGGCGCTGTCGCCGCCGGGATCGACCAGGGACCAGGCGGGGTCCGCGCCGCTGCGCGGGATCTGCCGCAGGAAGTCCCGCACCGCCCTGCGCTGCCACGCGCTGCGGTACGGCCGCAGGTAGGCGGAGCGGACTTCGGCGGGCAGCGGCCGGACCACCCCGGCCCGCAGCGCCGCCCGGGGGAAGACGTTCAGCAGGTGCGCCGCCTCGCCGAGCGGCCAGACGTCGCGCAGCAGGGCCAGCGATCGCGGCAGTCGGTAGCCCTCGGGCCAGCGGAAACCCACGCTGTTCAGCACGACCAGCTTCGTGACCAACCCGGGGTGCCGCCTCGCCCAGGCCAGGCCGATCGGCCCTCCCCAGTCGTGTACCGCCAGGGTCCAGCCCGCCGACGGCGCCCGACGCTGCTCGATCAGGTGGGCCGCCAGCGCGTCGAGGTGCTCCAGCCGCTCCGCGAGCGGAATCGGACCGGCACCGGTCCTGCGCTGGGAGAGCCCCATGCCCAACTGGTCCGGCACGATGCAGCGGAAATCCCCGGCCAGCGCGGCGATAAGACGCCGCCACAGATATCCCCACGTCGGGTTTCCGTGCAGCATGAGCACGACGTCGCCGGATCCGTGGTCGACGTAGTGCAATCCGGATTCCTCCTCGCGCCACCAGTGCTCCCTACCCGGAAAGCCGGGCAGGAGGGGTCGACTGGGCAGCATGGGGTTCTCCCCTTGTCCGTCGGGCGGCCCGACGGGCCAGCGCTGAAAAGGTCTGCCGCAGAACGTAACCCGAGGCCGGGGGAAGACCCGGCAAGCACGCGCCGGTATCCCCCGACTGCCCGATAGTAAAGATTGTTCACGATCTTCAGTAGCAAAAAGACAACTCGGGAGGAGTTCGGTCGTGCGCTGCGACAGTCGGGTCAATATCGCACCGTAAAGGCGAATCCAGCCCTGCTCGGATCGCACGGAGCCCCACTGGTGGTGATTCTGACAGCAGTAGTTCGCACCTAAACAAAGGAGGACATTATGGGCGATCAGCCCACTGCCCAGGGCGCACCGTCCGGACCGCGCACCAGGCGCCCCTCGGTCCGGCGCTGGCGTCTCGCCACCGTCCCGCTCGCCCTGGTCGCCACGGCCGCCGGTGCCGGCCTACTCTTCCAGCAGGCCGCCCCCACCCCGGCCGCCGCCAGCGAGTCCGCCGGCCACCGCGACACGCTCCTGACCAAGCTCACCTGCTCCGGGCAGGCCGTCGGCAGCAGCAGCGCGCCGATCACGAACACCCCCGCAACCGTGTCCCTCTCCTGGGTCGGCACGTTCGACGAGTGCTTCGCCGAGAACGGCGGGCCCACGGACGTCCTGTCGGCGACGTTGACCTTCGCCGGCACCGGCACGCTCTCGTGTTCCTCCCCCAGTACGTTCAGCGGCACCGAGACCATCACCTGGTACAGCGGACTGAACCAGACCGGCAGCGTCGTCGGAACCTCCACCGTGACCACCAACGGCGCACAGGACGTCGAAGGCGACCCCGCGCGCGGGGACATCCTCAACTCGAGCGACGGCACGGTGTCCCTCGGCAGCAAGGTCCTACCGCTCGCCGGCGTCCTCGCCACCTTCGAGCCCACCAGCGACATCAGCCACTGCTCCAACGGCCTGAGCAGCCTCACCGCGAAGCACGACGCCCAGTTCTCCAGCCTCCTCTGACCCCCTCAGCCGCCCGACTTCACAGAACAGGAACACCATGCCTTCGCACTCCTGGGACTCCGACCCCGTGCCGACGCGGGAAGCAGCGTCGTCCAGGCCCCACCGGTGGCGCCTGGCCGCCGTCCCGCTCGCCCTGGCCGCGGTGGCCGCCACCTCGGCCGTGCTCCTCCAGCATCCCGCCCCCGCCTCGGCCGCCGACACGCCGGTCGTGACCGACGGGGCCAACGGGGTCGCCGAAACCCGGGCCAACCCCCTGCTCCGGCTCATGTGCTCCGCGGAGGGTACGGTCAACAGCACCCAGCCGATCACGGACACCCCCGCTGCGGTCGACCTGTCCATGAACAACGGCGCCATCGACAGGTGCCTGACGAAGAACGGCGGCCCCGCCCTGTCCGCCGGATCGGTCTCCGTCACCGGGTCGGCGACCCTCTCCTGCAAGCAGGTCGGCCAGCTCACCGGCACCATCGTCGTCGACTGGGTCGACGCGAACGGCAACCCGGCCGGCACCTCCACCATCAACACCTCGGGCATGCAACGCGTCGAGGGCGACCCCTCGAAGAACCAGATCGCCAACAGCCTGAATGGCACGGTGACCCTCGGCAGCACCGTCCTGCCCGGCGCCACCGTCACCGGCACCCTCTACCCGGGGGCCGACATCACGGACTGCGACAGCGGGACCATCAGCAGCCTCCCGGGAAGTCGAATGATCATGCGCTTCAACCTCTGAGGCTCCCTCGACACTTGGCCGGGGCGCGGCACCTGCCGCGTCCCGGCCTCGGACGATCCGGGCCAGAGGCCTCGCCCCACCCTGGTCTCCGGTGGGAGCGGCCCCGCGTCAGCTCGGAGAACCGGACCAGATGACGTCCTTGCGCAGCCGCCCGAGACCGTAGTCGAACTGGGCGGAGAACCGGTCGGCCGCGCTGCCCGGCAGGGCGTACGCCGTCAGACCGGTGGCCTCCTCGCCCGGGGCCAGCGAGCCCTTGAGGATCTTCATCCGTCCGCTTCCGTCGATCAGCGTGAAGACGAGGTTGCCCTTGGCGTCCCTGATGGTGGGCAGCCCCGACCCGGTGAGCGAGACGTCCTCCGACCCGGTGTTGACGACGGTGATCCGCACCTGGATGATCTTGGCGTTCTTGGGCGTCCCCGACACGCTGTCGCTCGGAACGTACGGCGTCGGCGCGGCCATCGTGACCTTCAGCCCGTCCCCGTACGTGTAGGACTGACCGAACGACAGGCGCCGGGCCCGCTCGTCCGCGGCCGCCGTCTCCTGCTCGGCCTCGACCCTCTTCCGCTCGGCCTCGATCCGCTCCCGCTCCTTCGCCACCCGCTCGTTGGCGGCCCGGGTCGCGGCATCGGCACGGGCGCGAGCGGCGTTCTCATCCGCCCGCCGCTCCTCGTTGGCCGCCTGCACCCGCGTCACGACGAACACCCCGGCGCCGACCGAGACCAGCAGGCCGGTGATGCCCAGGATCACGCCCGCGAGCGCCATCGCCCGGTTGGTCGCCAGGCCCTTGCGGACGTAGCCCAGCCCGATGGCGCCGAAGACCACGGCGAGCAGGGCCGGCAGCCAGGACAGCCAGAAGAAGATGACGGCCAGGCTGAGGACGCCACCGACGATCCCGAGCACCATGGCCGCGGTGCCCAGGCCGTTGCGAGGCTGCGGCGCCGGCATCGGGTACGCGTACGGCGGCCAGTACGGGACGTTCGGAGCCGCGACAGGGGGCGCGGCAGGGGCGGGGGTAGGGGCAGCGGTAGGGGCAGGCGCCGTGGCCTCGCCCTGACCCGGAGCCTCGCCGCCACCCTGACCCGGGCTCGGTGCCGCCCATGCGTTGGTGTCGGCCGGCTCCTCGGCGGACTGCGGGCTGTCGGGCGGGGCAGGAACGGTCATGCAAAATCCTTCAAGCACTTGAAATGATGAGCGGCTTTTCAGCCTCGACGCCAAAGGATCTCCTGATCCCCCGACGCCAGCGACCCGATTTCCGCGAAGCGGTCACCACCCCAGGCCGGACCCGCACGTCGACACCCCGGGACGGGACACCGACGGGGTCGGCGGGTGATCAACATACAGGTGCCCGGTGACAGCTCCGGCGTCGCGGTCCAAGCTCAGGCGAGCAACTGTTCAAGCCACCTGAAAGGGGAACACCCGCCATGGCCATCAGGACCGCACTCGTCACCGGGACCAGCCGCCCGGCCGGACTCGGCTTCGCCGTCGCCCGCGAGCTCGCCGAACAGGGCTACCACGTCATCCTCACCGCCCGCGACCACTCCACGGCAGAACCGTTGGCCGCCCGACTGTGCCGGGACGGGCACGCGGCCACCGCCCTGCACCTGGACCTGTCCGACCCCGTCAGCATGCGCGAAGCCGCCGACCACCTCACCCAGGCCTTCGGCCACCTCGACGTCCTGGTCAACAACGCCAGCGCCATGCCCGACTTCCAGGTCCTGTCCGCGATGGAAGCCGACATGGATGCGGTGCGCACCGCACTGGAAGTCACCGTGATCGGCCCGTGGGCCCTGACCCAGGCGATGCTGCCGCTGCTGACCGCCGCGCCCGCAGCCCGGATCGTGAACGTCTCAAGCCTGTCCGCCCAGCAGATCGCCACCGGCCTCGACCTCGGCGCGTCGCTGCGCGCCCCGGCCTACTCGATGGCCAAGTACATGCTCAACGCCCTGACCACGGTGCTCGCCCGGGACCTGGCGCACACCCCGATCCTGGTCAACGCCGTCGACCCCGGCAACACCGCCACCCACCCCGAACGCGGCGACGACGCAACCGACCGCCCGGCCGCCGAAAGCGCCCGCGACATCGTCCGAGCCGCCACCCTCGGCGCCGACGGGCCCACCGGACAGCTGTTCGGCAACGGACGACCCGTTGCCTGACACCACGTTCAAACCGCGCCCACGGTGGACTCTCCGCGCCGGGCGACAACGTGCACCCAATCCCCGGCCTCAGTCGCTTCAGTCCCTGTCGCCACCCTGACCTGCGTAAATACGCAGCGACCAAAGCGACCAAAGGGACCGGACAGCCCGGACAGCCCGTGGAAGCCGACAGTCGCTCGACCCGCCCTGGACGACTCCAGCCGCGAGCGCCCGAACACCAGGTCCCTGAGCGAAGACAGTCAGAGCCCGAGTGGAGTCGGTTCAGGGGGCCGTCGAGGGAACGAGGTGGTCGAGTCCCTGCGCGCTGCCCGTCGCGGCCTCGATCGAGCGCGGCAGCATGATGCTCTCGTAGGCGCGGACGGCGTCGTCGACGCCGGGTTCGGTAGCGAGGGCGTGGGCGAGGTCGGAGCCGTCGAGCATGGCGAGATTGGCGCCCAGTCCGACCGGGGGCATCAGGTGCGCGGCATCGCCGAGCAGCGTGACGCCGGGAACGCGCTGCCAGGTGTGCGGGGCGGGCAGGACGAACAGGGGCCGGCTGACGAACCCGCTGTCGCTGTTGCGCAGGACGTAGCGCAGGCTCTCGTCCCAGCCGTCGAACGTCCTCAGCAGGTGCGTCCGCACGGCCCGCTGGTCGCCGAGGTCGACACCGGCGGCCGTGTGCCAGTCCTCCGGCACGCGCAGCGCGATGTAGACGCGGATGTGGCCGTTGCTGTTGCGCTGGGCGACCAGGGACCTGCCGGCGCCCTTCACCAGCATCGAACCGTTGCCGACCAGCCGCGCCAGGTCGGGGTGGCGGGTGTCGCAGTGGTCGAATCCGGTCTCGACGAAGGTGACACCGGTGTAGCCGGGTACGGCGGACGACAGGGCCGGGCGGACGCGCGACCAGGCGCCGTCGGCGCCGACCACCAGGTCGAAGTCCTCGACGCTACCGTCACCGAAGCGCAGCCGGCAGGTGCCGTCCGTCAGCGGGGTGACCCCACTGACGGCGCGGTCCCATCGCACCGTGCCCTCGGCGATCGAGTCCAGGAGCAGGCCGCGCAGTTGACCGCGGTCGATCTCCGGCCGGCCACCGTCGGCGGAAGGCCCCTGCTGCGCCACGAGCGCGGCGGTGGCGAAGTCGAGCACGCGCCATGCGTCTCCTTCGGGGCGGGCGAGGGCGTGGAACCGGTCGAGGAGCCCCGCCGCCCGCAGGGCGGCCTGGCCGGTGTCGGCGTGCAGGTCGAGGGTGCCGCCCTGCGGGCGGGCGTCGGCGGATGCCTCGCGCTCGAAGACGGTGACGGAGCGACCGTGCTGCTGCAGGACCCGGGCGCAGGTGAGGCCGCCGAGGCCGGCACCGACGATCGCGATGCGGGGATCGCGGGGATCGCGGGGATCACGGGGATCACGGGGATCGCGGGGATCGCGGGGATCGCGGGCAGAGTTCATGGGAGTACCCCTCGGGGAGGTGGGTGGGCCACTGGGAGGCCTGACATCACCAAGAAAGCACACTCGCTAAATAAGCGCAACGACTAAACTTTTGCAGCGGATGCACTTCGCTGATATGGTGGGCACGTGACCGAACCGACCGGGCGCCGCGAGCGCAAGAAGGCCCAGACCCGCCAGTCCCTGGCCGACGCCGCACTCGACCTCTTCCTCGAACACGGCTACGACCAGGTCGGCGTCAAGGACGTCGCCGAGGCCGCCGACGTCTCGGTGACCACCCTGTTCAAGCACTTCTCCGGCAAGGAAGCCCTGGTCTTCGACCAGGAGGACGACATCGAAGCAGCACTCGTCGCCGCCGTACGCGAACGCACCCCCGGCACGTCGATCCCGCAGGCGCTGCGCGAGCACCTCCTGCTGGCGCAGACCCAGTTCGCCGTCCACACCGCGGACCCGCGGTTCGCCGACTTCACGCGCATGGTGCAGGAGACCCCCGCGCTGCGCGACTACGCCCACCGCATGTGGACGCGCCACGAAACCGCCCTGGCACGAGCCATCGCCGAGGCCGTCGCCGCCCCCGAGGACGACGTCAGCTGCGCCGCCCTCGCCCGTTTCGCCCTTGAGGCCCGCGGCCTCATCCTGCGGCACCCTGAACCACGCCGAGCCGCCGACGAGGCCTTCGCCCTGCTCGAACACGGCTGGGCAGCCTCCCACCCGGGCACCTGACCCGGCCGCGCCGCCTCTCGCCCTATACGGCGACGCCGAGCTCCCTGCCGGTCCGCCGGAGGAACTCGACGACCTGCGGCTCGCGGCGCCAAGGGGTGAGCGCGGTGTTGAACTCGCGGACGTAGTCCTTGGCCCGGCTGGACTGGACGCGGGCGAGGATGTCGACGGCCTGGTGGCCGAGCGCGAGGCCCTGGTCCAGGTCCTTGCTCTGGAGGTGGGCGGTGCCGACGATGGCCAGCCGCATCCCGACCGAGCGGGTGAACACCCCGGGCGGCATGGCGGCGGCCTGCGCGTTCCACGCGAGGGCGGCCTCGGGGTTCCTCAGGTCGCGGAAGATCTCGGCGGCGTCGGCCGAGAGCCGCGCGTGGTGGTAGAAGTCGATCCACGCCGGCTCCTCGGCGCCGTCGCGGGCCTGGTCGAGCAGGCTCTCGGAGGCGGCGAGCGCGGCGGAGGCGGCCCGGGCGTCGTCGTCCCGGGCGTGGGCCC
The DNA here is from genome assembly GCF_042732075.1 of Kitasatospora sp. NPDC059812. Classification (NCBI taxonomy): domain Bacteria; kingdom Bacillati; phylum Actinomycetota; class Actinomycetes; order Kitasatosporales; family Streptomycetaceae; genus Kitasatospora; species Kitasatospora sp. NPDC059812. The sequence continues at coordinate 66,177 of NZ_JBHWIO010000017.1, read as the reverse complement.
GGGCCTCGATGAGCTTGGTGAACGCGAGCACCCTGGGGGCCGCCCGGCCCCTGGCCCGCTCGAAGGCGCCCTGGGCCATGTCGATGGCCTCGCTCGCGAATCCCCTCAGCAGAGTTTGCATGGCCATCGCGGTCAGGACATAGCAGCCGAGCTGGACGTCGCCGCCGGCCCGGGCCAGGCGGAGGGCCTGGATGAAGTGCCGTTGAGCGACGTCGTGTCGGCCGGCGTCGAAGGCCGTCCAGCCCGCCAGGCGGGACAACTCGGCCGTCGCGGAGAACAGTTGCCGTCCGACCTCGTCGCTGAAGGAGCCGTTCAGGAGCGGGACGGCGCGTTCCCGGAGGCAGGCGGTGACGGAGTCGGCCTTCCAGTTCCCGCCGCCGTACCTGGAGTCCCAGCGCCGGGCATCGTCGGCGGCGTCCCGCAGTTCGGCGAGGTCGGCGGCGCCGACCCGGCCGCGGCCGCGGTGGGCGGCGGTGTCGTCGGCGGGGGTGACCAGCCAGCGGGTGACCGGGGTGGTGAACGCGGAGACGGCGAAGCCCGCACCGGTGAGGAAGTCTCGGCGGTTCACGCTGCTCCAGAACGAAGTGGCCGTACGCACGGCCTCGGCGGGGTCCCTCGGGAAATCCCACCCCATCGCGGCGTCCGGTGTCCCGGCATCGGCCATACCGATCTCGCCGAGTCCCACGGGCCGGCCGAGCCGCTCCCCGATCGCCCGGGCCAGCAGCTTCGGCACGGGCCAGTCCGGCACCATGCCGCGCGTCGTCCAGTTCGCAACGGACGTGTGCGTATAGGTCGTGGTCAGCCCGGCTTCGTGGGCGAGCTGGTTCACCCGGTGGGCCAGCGATTTGCGGCTGGCGCCCTCGCACTTGTCGATCATCCGGGCCAGCGCGTCGTTCGGCGGCCTGGTCCGGCGGGTGGTCGACGCCACGGCGCCCCCTCGATCGGTCCCCGCGCGGGCGCGGGGAGTCGTACGCGACCGGCCACGAGAAGTCGCAGGCCCGGCACCCGAGGCCGGATCACCGAGGGTAGGACATTCGTTGCTCATGGTGAATCGGATGCACGATTTGTGAGCCCCCTTGCGAGCCCTGCCCGCACCGGCTGCCAGGCGGTTGCCTGGTGTTCCGGGCCTCCGCCGGGGGCCTGGGGAAACCTCCTCCCGGCAGGGCCACCACCGATTCACGCTCACGGGTGACAACCGGATGTGCGGAATCGCAGGACCGGCCGGCGCCGACACCGCCCGCCCCTTCGAAAGGACACGTTCGTGAAGCTCACCGTGATCGGCTGCGGCTACCTCGGCGCGACCCACGCCGCCGCGATGGCCGAGCTCGGCCACCAGGTCCTCGGCATGGACACCGACACCGACAAGGTCGACGCGCTGAACAAGGGCCAGGCCCCGTTCGTCGAGCGCGGCCTGGACGACCTGCTCGCCAAGCACACCGCCACCGGGCGGCTCCGTTTCACCGCCTCCTACGCGGAGGCCGCCGACTTCGCCGGCGTCCACTTCCTGGGCGTCGGCACCCCGCAGCGGGACGGCAGCGGCGCCTACGACCTCACCCACCTCCACACCGCCGTGCGGTGCCTGGCCCCCCGGCTCGGCGACGGCGCGGTGATCATCGGCAAATCGACCGTCCCGGTCGGCACGGTCACGGAACTGCGGCAGACCCTGGACGAGCACCTCCGCGCCGGGGTGAGCGTCGGCCTGGCCTGGTCGCCGGAGTTCCTGCGCGAGTCGTTCGCCCTCCTGGACACCCTGGAGCCGAACCGGATCGTGCTCGGCGTCGAGGACGGCGACACCGGCAGCGAAGCCGCCTTCCGGCGGGTCTACGCCGACATCCTGGCCGCCGGCGCCCCGCTGATCGTCACCGGCATCGCGACGGCCGAGCTGATCAAGGGCGCCGCGAACGCCTTCCTCGCCACCAAGATCTCCTTCATCAACGCGATGGCCGAGCTCTGCGAGCTGACCGGCGCCGATGTCCGGCAGATCGTCCTCGCCCTCGGCTACGACCACCGGATCGGCGCCGAGGGCATGCGGCCCGGCCTCGGGTTCGGCGGCGGCTGCCTGCCCAAGGACCTGGCCGGGTTCACCTACCGCGCCGAAGAGCTCGGCGCCGACACCGGCCTGCTCCGCCAGGTCGCGGCGATCAACCGGCGCCGGCGCGAGCACACCGTCGAACTCGCCCGCGAAGCCCTCGGCAACGCCGTGACCGGCAAGCGGATCGCGGTCTGGGGCGCCGCGTTCAAGGCCCACACCGACGACATCCGCGACTCCCCGGCCCTGGCCGTCGCCGACGCCCTCCGGCGGGCCGGCGCGGAGGTCACCGTCCACGACCCCGCCGCCGTGGACAACGCCCGCAGGGCCTACCCCCGGCTCGGCTACGCCGACGACCCCACCCAGGCCGTCACCGGCGCCGAACTGCTGCTGCACCTGACCGACTGGCCCCAGTACTCCGACGCCGACCCGATCGACCTCGCCCGACACATCGCCGTCCCCCAGGTCATCGACGCCCGCGGCACCCTCGACGCCGCTCGCTGGCGCGCGGCCGGCTGGACCTTCCGCGCCCTCGGCCGCCCCTGATGCGCACGGATGACCCGCGCGTAGCCCCGGCAGCCACGTCGATCCCGTCCGGCTCCGCGCCTGCCCCACCCCTGCGGTTGCCCCCGGGGCTGGCGTCGTCCGTGCCGCCCGGGTCCGCCCTTCTCCGTGCCCTGACGGTCCGGGGCCAGCAGAGTGCCGGTGGACACGGGCGCCTATGATCGGCCGGGGGCGGATCCGCCCGTTCGCGCGCCACCTGCCGGATGCCACCGTCGGGGCCGGCCCGCGGGAACGGATCACGGGAACGGGCCACGGGGGCGGATCGAGGGGTGGGGCACGGAGGGCTTTCGGGTCCGGCTGCCGCCCTGCGGACGGGGCTCCCCCGCGGAGGGCGCGGTACCGGCCTCGCCGTCCGACCCATGACACGCACCCCGGCCGGCCCACCGCACCGCCGACCCGAATGGAGACCGATGTCCGAGATAACCGCCGAGGAGCCGCGTCAGAGCACGGCCGACCCGACGGTCCTGATTCTGGCCGCGATGGCGGCGGTGATGGCCGCGCTCTCGGTCCGCATCCTGATGCTGGACAACGAGTCGACGGACTTCTACTACTTCCTCGGGCCCTGGTACCAGTACATCGCGAACAACGGCGGGTTCCACGCTCTCAGCGGCACCGGCTTCTCGGACTACAACGTCCCCTACCTGTACCTGATGGCCGCGCTCACCTACCTTCCGGTGGCCGCGCTGACGGGGATCAAGTGCATCTCGATCCTGTTCGACCTGGCGCTGGCGTACTACACGTTCCGCATCGTCTCCCTGCGGTCGCCGCAGCAGCCCTGGCGGGCCCTCGGCGCGGCGGTGATCGTCCTCTTCCTCCCCACCGTCGTGACCAACAGCGGCTGGTGGGGCCAGGCCGACGCGATCTTCACGACCTTCCTGGTCGGCGGCGTCTACCACATCCTGCGCGACCGGCCCTGGTGGGCCTGCTCGTTCTTCGGGATCGCGCTGGCGTTCAAGCTCCAGGCGATCTTCCTGTTCCCGCTCCTGCTCGTCCTGGTGCTGGCGCGACGGATCCCGTGGCGAAGCCTGCTGGCCCTTCCGGCGGTGTACGTGGCCCTCGACATCCCCGCCATGCTGCTCGGCTCCGACCCGTGGCAGCTGCTGACGGTGTACGCCCGGCAGCCGGACACGTACAAGGACCTCACGCTCAACGCGCCGTCGGTCTACCAGTTCGTCTCGGTGCCGTACGAGGAGCAGGACCCCGTACGGCACGCAGGTGTGCTGGTCGCGGGCGCGCTGGTGCTGGTGCTGATCGGGCTGGCGGTCTGGGCCATCCGCCGCGCCGGCGGGGCGGCGGCCCTGAAGAACGGACCGACAGTACGGGAGGGACGGGCCAAGCTCACCGACACGGGGCTCCTGCTGCTGGCCGCCGTCTTCGCGATCGCGGTGCCGTTCCTGCTGCCGTCCATGCACGAGCGCTACTTCTACGTGGCGGACGTGATCAGCGTGATCATCGCCTTCCAACTGCCCCGGCGGCTCTGGTACGTGCCGGTCCTGGTCCAGCTGTCGTCCTTCGGCAGTTACCTCAAATTCATCGCCCCCAGCGTGTCGCCGTACCTGTCGATGCCGGCCAACGGCGTGCTGATGCTGCTGGCGCTGATAGTCGTACTCCGGGCCACCATCGGGGAGTTCCGGCGCTCGTGGACTCCGGGCGGCCGCGAACCGGCCCCGGAGGCGGCGGCGCTGACCGCGTAGGTTCGCCGGATCACCCGGTCACCCGCCTTCGGGCAGCGGCCTTCCTCCCCGGCGGAGGCTCCCGCGGAATGATGGGCCCCTCTCGCGTCAAGCGTAGTTGACGCGAGAGGGGCCCATCGTGCCGTGGCGGCACGGGAGTTGACCACGAGCGCTCTACCCTTGGGGTCATGAAGCAGCAGTACGTCACCATGGCCCTCGCAGGCCTCCTGATCGGAATCCTCGCGTTCGGCGCCGGCTGGTACACGGCCCGTGCCCGGGAGACCGCTCCGGCCCCGACCTACATCACGGTCACGCCGGAGCCGGTCACCGCGGGCACGATCTCCCCTCCCGCCTCGGCCGGTGCCCGGTAGGGCTACTGACGAACCGCCCAGAAACGGTCGGCCGCGTTGTCGAAGCCGACCGACGCGGACAGGGACTCCGGCGGCTCCTTCCAGAGCATCTGCCACTGGCCGTCGCCCGAGTCGTTGTCCACGATCACCTCCAGGCCGCGGGCGGTGTTGACCCAGCTGCTGGTCTGGTCGCGGAACCCGTAGTCGGCGAAGTACACCGGCTTGTCCTCGTGGAAGAGGTTGAACTGCAGCCTCCTGCCACCCCAGTTCTTGTCGGCGTAGAAGCAGTAGTAGGAGGGTTCGCTGGTCGGGGCCGGGCACTTCTTCCAGTCCGTGCCCCTGGCGGACCGGCGGTGGTGGTCCCCGCTCCACGGGGGAGCCTGCGCCTCCCCGGGCAGCGGCAGGACCACCACCGCCCCGTCCGGGTAGGTGATCTCGTTGGCGGCGGTCTGCTTACCGTTCTTGCTCGCGGCGAGTTGGGCGTCCACCGCCTGCTGCAGCAGGTCACGGTCACCGCGGGCAAGGTTTCTGATGACGGGCCGCGCGTCCTCGCCCGTACTGGGTGCGGCTGCGGCCCGCGCCCCAAGGGGCGCAGCCAGGAGCACGAAGGCCACGACCCCACGAACGAGGAGACTGCGGACTCGAGAGTGCGTCATATTCCAACGGTAGCGATATGCATACGATATGTGATGCTCACGTCTCGATCAGGGGGCGTGAGACGGCATGCACGCGCCGATCGATCGAAACCTGCGCCCGGGAGAGCCCCTGCTGCTCGCCGCGTTCGTCCGGACTCGTCCGGGCTCGGGTCACGGGGCGGCCGGTGGTCGGTGGGCCGCCCGGCTGCGGACATTCGGCCCTATCTCACCTCGGCCGGTCCACGTCCGGATGCGGAACTTCCGTGTGGCATAGCCAATTTGGGTGAAGGTTTGCCCACCGATCGACGGCAGGGCGACGGGGCGCCGTAGCCTCGGTGGCGACCCGTCGCCGCCGAGGTGCGCGATCCGTTCGGTGCCACGGGAATTCGTCGACTCGGAAAGGCCATCGGCAGAAATGACACTCTCATCGGGCTCATCGGGCGGGAACGACGCGACGACCGGCGGGCCCTCCCGCCGCAGGGTCCTCAAGATCGGCATCGGCGTCGCCGTGGGGGCGGGGGCCATCGGCTCGGGTGCCCCCGCGGCGATCGCCGGCGGTCCGAACGACCCTCCGAGCCCGACGGTCGCGACCAAGGTGAAGAACCTCAGCGGCCCGGTCGAGACCGGGCCGTTCGCCTCGCCGTGGACCGACCTCGGCATCCCGGTGCTGTGTCCGGACGGCACCATGCTCTTCGTCTGCGGCGACACCTTCGACGGCGCCCAGGTGGGCGCTGCCGACTGGCGTGCCCCGGTCGGCCTGCGCTCCAGCAGCGCCGACCTGAACAACCTGCGCATCGACGGCAGCGTCGGCGGCAGCCACGCCAACAGCCTGGTCGACGAGCCGCACAACCCCGTCGGCGACAAGGCCACGACGGCGATCCCGTCCGACGTGTTCGTCGTCGACGGCGTGATGTACATGCACCTCATGCGCGGCGTCATCTACGACACCCACCACACCGACTTCTGGCGCTCCACCGACAACGGTGAGACCTGGCAGTACCTGTGCCAGTGGCCGGGCGACCTGTACGGCGGCCAGTTCCAGCAGAAGACGTACGCCGTGGCCGACGACGGCTACTGCTACGTCCTGTCCACGGTCTTCAACCGCGACGTGGAATCGGGAATGCTGCTGCACCGGGTACGGAAGGAGAGCCTCGGCAATCCGGACGCCTACGAGCCGTGGGGCTACGCCGACGGCGGCTGGCGGTGGAACGCGCCCGCCCCGACGACCGTCTTCGGCACCCGCAAGTGGGGCGAGATGTGCTTCCGCGCCATGGACGGCAAGTACGTCCTCACGTGGCTGAACATGGACCAGTTGTCGATCAGGGCGATGGTCTTCGCCCTCCCGACCTCGGACCTGACCACGACGCTGGAGCAGGCCATGATCCTCCCCTGCGCCCCGGGCCAGGAGGTCGCCAACCTGGTCGCCAGCCCGTACGGCGGTTTCGTCATCCCCGGCTCGACGTTCGGCAACTTCCACATCGTCGTCAGCCAGTGGTACGACCCGACGAACTACCGGATCATGCAGTACCGGGTCAACATGCTGTCCTGAGCGCGTACCGGCTTCGGGCCCGATGCCGCCGGCCTCGCGTCGGCCCGGGGCGGCCTCGCGTCGGCCTCGCGTCGGCCCGGAAATCGTGTCGACCGTGCTCGCCTCGTCCGGTACGGTCGCGGGGTTGTTTCGCCGCCGGGAGCCCGCGCCGTTCGCGTGTGGTCTCCCCGGCGGTTCCCCGGCTGAGAGCAGGTATTCGTCATGGCGTGTCGTATCGGTGAGCTGGTGCTCGGTTGCCGCGACCCCGAGGTGCTGGCGCGGTTCTGGTGCGAGGTCCTTGACTTCGTCGTGCTCGGTCGCGAGGACGACGGCTCGATGGAGATCGGGCCGCGCGAAGGGTTCGGCGGTGCGCAGCCGACGATCTTCCTCAGCCGCCGGGACGAACCGGAGCCGGGCAAGTCCCGGCTGCACATCGACGTGAACGCCACCGACCGCGATCAGGACGCCGAGCTCGAACGCCTTCTGGCGCTCGGCGCCCGCCCGGCCGACATCGGCCAGACCGGGCAGGAGCAGTGGCATGTCCTGACCGACCCCGAAGGCAATGAGTTCTGCCTGCTCAAGGCCCGCATCGACCCGCTCTGATGCCCATCGGCCTCGAATCTGACGTGGCGAAAGTCGTGTGCAGAGACGTTCAACCGAGAAGGCCAGGGAGGACGAACCCGTGAAACGTGCGCCGGTGAAGGTGAAGCAGCGAGCGGGCGGCGCTGGGATTCTGCTGTTGATTCCCGCCGCGGCGCTGCTCGCCTCGGGCTGTGCGTCCGCACCGGAGAGCAGCGCCGCCGGGCAAGGTGAGGGCCGCCGCCCGATTGCCGTCGCGACGACCCCGGCGGAGGTGCGGACGGATGTCGAACCGTTGAAGCGCCACTTCCCGCAGCTGGGTGAGCTGTCCGCGACGAAGTGGGTCGGCCGGGTGCTGACGAAGAACTCCGTGCCGGAGGTCCCCGGTCCGACCGACGTGAGCCTGGACGGGGTGGCGAAGCTCGATCCGGCGACGCTGACGGCGATCACGGGCAGCGGGACGTGGCGGGAGGGCGGCATCGGATGCGGTGTCCCGCAGGAGATAGCCGCCGAGGTCGGGGACACGATGGCGTGGCTCCACAGTGAGGCCTTCGACAAGTCGGTCACGCGGACCCAGTACACGGGGAGCTTCTACTTCGACAGGCAGACCAACCGCGTGTACTTCTGCACGGTGAACCCGAAGGACCGAACCAGCTGATTCCCGCCGTCCGGCGGTTCGCTGCTCGCCCGATGGCGCGGGGCCGGGGTCCGATGGCCCCGCGCGATCGGCTAACGGGAGAAGTAGGCCTTGACGCTCACGGCCGGTCCACCCGAGTATTTCTGAACGGCCGTCCTTGCGTCTCCAGACACAGCCACGGAAACGGTGCCTGCGGGAGGAACGGTGATCAGCCCGCCGATCGGGACCACTTCAATCGCCTGCTGGGGCGTTCCGGCCGGTGTCTGGTTGTAGACCAGGTAGACGATCCGGACCGATACGGCCGCGTTGTTCGGGTTCTTCACGATGACCTGGTCGAATGCGTCGAACTTGGTCAGCTGCTGGCCTGCGGAATCCGCCGGCTCGGCCTCGACCGCGGACGCGTCCGCCGGAAGGTCCGCCGCGGCGAGTTCTTTGACGGTCACTCTGACATTGGCGACCCGTTGGGCGTCAGCCCCGTGGAAGGCCAGGACGTCGTAGCCACCGCCGGGCTGGATGACGAGACTGCCTCGGTCACTCCCGTACGCCGTGGTGACCTGCACGTCGGGCAGATCGTTACCGCTGCCGTCCACTGCCGTGATCGTCAGAGTGGGCGCCGCGCTGGCCTGCCCGTCGTTGTCGATGGACAGCGTCTGATCGATGTACTCATGTTTGCCCAGCGCGTGGTAACTGAAGGACAGTGATGTGGCTGTCGGGCCTGGTGCAGCGGCAGGTGTGGCGGGAGTTGCGGCAGTCGGCGCCGCATCGGTCGCGCTACTTGCTTGGGACGGCCCCTTCGCGGGGGTCGTGGAGGCACCACTCGGGTCGCAGCCGGTCAACGCGGCGACACCGAGGACGATGCCCACAACCGCCCGGATCCGGAGGGCGGAGGTGCCCCGCCTGCTCCGAACGAAAGATCGATCAATCCTTGACATTTGCCGGAGACTAGCGCAAGCGGAGGACACGGGGGCTCCGCTCTTCGCTCCCGACTGGGCGGGACGGCAGCAGCCGCGCCCGCAGACGTGAGTTCTCCGCACTGTTTGGCGCTGCCCCAGCGATGTCGAACACCGGTGAGCCGACGAGCCGCCAGCGGCAAGGCGCCCGGCTCAAGGTGTGTGCTGCTACTCGGTGCGGCTCCGAAGCGCGGCGAGGGTCTCCTCGACCAGCGCCCGTGCCTCGGCCACTGTGGCCGCCAGCAGTTCGGCGCTCTCTCCGGGCGCCCCCAACAGGCGGCGGACTCGTGGGCCGAAGCCGGTTGGCGCGGCCGGAAGTGTCTCGGCGACGGCCAGCGCGCCCTTCTCGTTGAGGCACCAGCGCCGGCCGTCGGCGAACATCGCTTGCACCAGCACGCCGACGGCCCGGGACAGGCAGAGTGAGACGTACAACGTGTCCGCCCGTGCCGCGCCTTTTGCTGCGGCGCCGACCAGGAATTCCGCCTCCCAGGCTCCCGCCGCCAAGGCCTCTCGCAACGGTTCGGGGTAGGTCGAGGCCTTCTGCTGAAGGTCCGTCAGTTCGCGGGCCGGGTCGGCCAGGACCTGGCCGAGCGCCACCTCGCCCGCGTAGCAGGGCGACCAGAAGCCGAGGGGATGTCCCGCCTGCACGCCGACTTCGTACCGGCCTTCGCGGCAGTCCGCCCACACCTGCTCGACCCGGTCCACGTCCCGCAGGATCCAGTCCACCGCCACGCCGTCGACCTGCAGCCACGCGCCGCCGTTCACCCACGGCCCCCAGCCGCCCGGGCCGGCCACCTCCACCTCGGGGCCGGCCAGCGCGCGCAACGCGGCGAGATCGAGCCCGCCACGGTAGTAGACGCCGAGATCCCAGTCCGAATCCGGCCGGTGCTCTCCGCGGGCCCGGCTGCCGCCGAGCATGACTCCGACGACGCCCGGCACCTCGGCCAGGCGGTTGGCCATCTCCTCGATGATCGCTCGCACGGAGCGAGTCTGGCAGTCACCCATGCGTCGGGCCAGCCGTTTCCGCCGGTGGTCATCGGATGCGGGGGCTTCGAGGGCGGTGCGTGCCGGAGCCGGTGGTCGGCTCCGGCACCAAGGCCCCTGCCCGATGGGACAGTTGGCCGCAGGGGCGGCGTCAGACCTGGTAGCGGTCCGGGGCGAGCAGGTGCAGGTGTTCGGCGACCCAGTCGGAGGTGTGGCGCAGGCCCTCGTCCAGGCCGACCTGGGGCTGCCAGCCGGCCAGGTCGCATGCCTTGCGGTTGTCGGAGAGCAGCCGTTCGACCTCGCTGCCGCCGGGGCGCAGCCGGGTCGGGTCGACGACGATGTCGGCGTCCCGGCCGGAGGCGACGATCAGGGCCTTGGCCAGGTCGCCGATGGACACCTCGCTGCCGGTGCCGAGGTTGACGGTCTCGCCGAGCGCGCGGTCGGCGCGGGCGATGGCCAGGAAGCCTTCCGCGGTGTCGGTGGCGTAGGTGAAGTCCCGGGTGGGGGTGGTCGAGCCGAGCCTGATCTCCCGTGCGCCGGAGTGGAGTTGGGCCAGGATGGTGGGGATGACGGCGCGGGCGGACTGGCGCGGGCCGTAGGTGTTGAACGGGCGGACGACGGCGACCGGCAGTTCGAAGGCGTGCCAGTAGGAGAGTGCCATCATGTCCGCGCCGATCTTCGAGGCGGAGTACGGGGACTGCGGCTGGAGCGGGTGGTGCTCGTCGATGGGTGCGGTGATCGCGGTCCCGTACACCTCGCTGGTGGAGGTGTGCACCAGGCGGGCGCCGTGCCGCAGGCAGGCGGCGGCGATGTTCTGGGTGCCCACGACGTTGGTCTGCACGTAGGCCTCGGGGGCCTGGTAGCTGTAGGGGATGCCGATGAGCGCGGCGAGGTGGAAGACGGTGTCGCAGCCGGCGACGGCGTCCAGGACCCGGCCGGCGTCGCGGACGTCGCCGGCGAGCATCTCGACGGGGCTGTCGGGGTCGGCCAGGTAGTGGGCGAGGTATCCGCGCTCGGCGTACGGCTTGTAGTGGACCAGGGCCCGGACGCGGGCGCCGCGGGCGACCAGCAGGTCGACGAGGGTGCTGCCGATGAAGCCTTCGGCGCCGGTGACCAGGACGGTCCGGCCGGTCCAGTCCTGGTGTGCGGCGGGGGTGTTGGGGTGGGCGGGGCGGTTCATGGTGGTCCTCCGGTGGTTCGGGGCGGGTGGTCGGCGGTCAGTGGTCAAGCGGTCGAGCGGTCAGCGGTCGTACGGGCCGGGGACGGGGGCCGGGACGGCGGGCGGCGCGGGTGCCGGGGTCCGGCCGATGACGCGGAGCACCTTGGCGGCCAGCAGGTCGGCGGCGCGCGCGTGGTCGCCCGGGTCGGCGGCCTGCGCCATCGCGGCGAGCCGGGCCGGGTCGGCGAGCAGGGGTTCCACGAGGGCGGCCAGCCGTTCGCCGGTGCACTCGCCGTCCGGCAGCAGCAGGCCGGCGCCGGCGTCGGAGAGGACGCGTGCGTTGTGGGTCTGGTGGTCGTGCGGCGCGTGCGGGTAGGGCACCAGCACGGCGGGCATCCGGAGGCTGGAGAGTTCGGCGACGGTGGCCGCGCCGGCGCGGCACACCATGAGGTCGGCGGCCGCGTAGGCGAAGTCCATCCGGTCCAGGTAGGCGACGGCGTGCGCCACCGGGTTGCCGTCCAGTGCGGCCCGGACCTGTGCCAGCGCGGCCGGGCCGGTCTTGATCAGCAACCGCCGGTCGGTGCGGTGGCGCCAGCGTCCGGCCAGTTCGACGGCGGCCGCGGTGAGGCGGGCGGCGCCGAGGCTGCCGCCGTTGAAGACCAGCAGCCGGACGCCGTCCGGGACGGCGAAGTGCCGACGGGCCTCGGCGCGCAGCGCCGCCCGGTCGAGCTGGGCGACGGCGCCGACCAGCGGCATCCCGACGGTCTGCGCCGAACGGCCGGCGGGCAGGTGCTCGCGGGTGCGGTCGAAGGCGAGCGCGATGTGCGGGGTGAGCCGGGCGGCGAAGCGGTTGGCCCGCCCGGGCACCGCGTTCGACTCGTGCACCACGCTCGGCAGCCCGGCCATCTTGGCGCCGACGATCACCGGCGCGCTCGGATAACCACCCATGCCGACCGCGACCTGCGCGCCCTGGGCCCGCAGGATCTCCCGGCAGTCCCGGCCGGAGCGCAGCAGCGCCGCGGGCAGCAGGTAGCGGCGCGCGCCGAGGGAGGCGTCGAAGGGGATCATGTCGACGGTGTGCAGCCGGTAGCCGGCCTGCGGGATGAGGGTGGTCTCCAGTCCGCGTTCGGTGCCGACGAAGGAGATCACGGCCCGCGGGTCGGCTCTGCGCAGCGCCTCGGCCAGTGCGAGGCCCGGGTAGATGTGTCCGCCGGTGCCGCCGGCGCCGATCACCACCGACAGGGGGTGGGCCGGATCGTGGTTGGCATGGTTGCCGTGTTCTGTCCGCATGCCGTCGAGCTTGCTGAGGCCGCCTAAGAGAGTTCTCAGAGTCGTTCTGAGAGGGTTGTCCGCATGAGCAACGGGCAGAGAGTGCTGGTCGTCGACGACGATCCGGAGGTACGGGCCGCCGTCGAGGACGGGCTGGCCGTCGAGGGCTACCAGGTGCGCGGCGCCGCCGACGGGCTGGCGGCGCTGAACGAGGTGTCCGGCTGGCAGCCCGACGCGATGGTCCTCGACCTGATGATGCCCGTCCTCGACGGCCTGGCCGTCTGCCGCCGACTGCGGGCCCTGGGCGACCGGCTCCCGATCCTGGTGCTCACCGCGCGCGACTCGGTGAGCGACCGCGTCGACGGCCTCGACGCGGGGGCCGACGACTACCTGGTCAAGCCGTTCGCGCTGGACGAGCTGACCGCCCGACTGCGCGCCCTGCTGCGGCGCAGCGCCCCGGCCGCCGAGGAGCCCGGCTACCGCTTCGCCGACCTGGAGGTCGACCCGGCCACCCGGACCGGGAGCAGGGCCGGGCGGCCGGTGGAGTTCTCGCGCACCGAGTTCGCACTGCTGGAGGTGCTGCTGCGCCACCCCGGCCAGGTGCTCCCGCGCGAGGTGATCATGGAGCGGGTGTGGGGCGCCGACTTCGGCCCCGACTCCAACTCCCTCGCCGTCTACGTCGGTTACCTGCGCCGCAAGCTGGAGGCCGGCGGCGAACCCCGGCTGGTGCACACGGTGCACGGGGTCGGCTACCGGCTGGACCGGGCTTGAGGGCGCACGCGCGCTGGCGACGCCGGCGCCCGCTGCGCACCCGGCTGGCCCTCGCCTGCACGGCCGCGGTCGCCGTGGTGGCGCTCGGGATCAGCGCGGCCGCGTTCAGCATCGTCCGCTACGAGCTCAACCACCAGCTCGATCAGCACCTCACCCAGCAGGCCACCCTGGTGCAGCAGCAGCACCGCGACCAGGGGCCGCAGGTCGTCTACGGCGAGTGCAACTTCCTGGCCGCCCCGGCCTGCGCGCAGATCGTCTCCGCCGACCCCGGCAAACCGCCGAACGAGCCGTACCTGCTGCCCGTCACGCAGACCACCCGCCAGGTCGCGAACCGGCAGCGGGCCGGCTACTTCACCGACCTCACCATCGGCGGCCACCCGGCCCGGATGCTCACCACCCCGATGATCGCGGCGCCGCCCGGCGCCCGGCAGGCCGTCCAGGTCGCGCTGCGCGCCGACAGCGTCCAGGAGGGGGTGCGGCAGGCCGGCGCGCTGATGGCGGCCGTCGCGGCGGCGGGCCTGCTGCTGGCCGCCGTCCTCGGGCGCACCGTGGCCCGCACCGCCCTCGCCCCGGTCGCCCGGCTGACCCGCACCGCCGAACGGATCGCCGACACCCGGGACGCGGGGCTGCGGATCGACCTGCCGCCCGGGCGCCGCGAGGACGAACTGACCAGGCTGGCCGGCAGCTTCAACACCATGCTGGGCGAACTGGAGCAGTCCGTGGCCGCCCAGCGCAGGCTCGTCGCCGACGCCTCGCACGAGCTGCGCACCCCGCTGACGGCGCTGCGCACCAACGCCGAACTGCTGGCCCGTGCCGACCGGTTGACCGAGGGCCAGCGGGAGCGGGCGGCGGCCGCGCTGCACCGCCAGCTACGCGAGGTGACCGGACTGGTGAACGACCTCATCGAGCTGGCCCGCGACGAGGAGCCGCAGCCGCTGCTCGAACAGGTCGCGGTCGGCCGGCTCGTCGGGCACTGCGTCGACACCGCGCGCGGCCACTGGCCGGCGATCGCCTTCACCCTGGACGACGACGCGGACGGCGCCCCGGGCCACGGCGCCGCCGAGCGCACCGTCCCCGGCGTACCGGCCCGGCTGGCCCGACTGGTCTCCAACCTCCTCGACAACGCGGCCAAGTTCAGCCCGCCGGGCGCCACGGTCGAGGTCCGGCTCACCGCCGGACTGGAACTGACCGTCCGCGACCACGGCCCCGGCATCGCGCCCGAGGACCTGCCGTACGTCTTCGACCGCTTCTACCGGGCCTCCGCCGCCCGCGCCCTGCCCGGCTCCGGGCTCGGGCTCGCCATGGCGCGCCAGATCGCCCACGCGCACGGCGCCACCCTCACCGCCGAGGCCGCCCCCGGCGGCGGGGCGCTGTTCCGCCTGCGGCTGCCGGGCTGAACGGGACGGCCCGCTTCCGACCCGCCGTCCGAGCGCCCACCCGTCACCGCGCTGCCGGTTGGCGGCAAACGACGGCGCCACGGCGCGTACGCGGACCTGACGCCGGTTTCCGTGTCGGAGGCGAGGGAGTACGCGGAGAAGCACGGCTACGACCACCTGGCAGCGCTGACCGACCCGTCCTACTCCGACGACCCCCACCACGTCCGGTGCAGGTACTGCAGCCGCCTCGCCGCCGAACGGCTGGGGGGACATCGCGTTCGGTTGCCGGTGCCAGACCAACCCGAACCGCGCGCGACAGACCTCCAGCCAACGACGAGGACCCCCGTACCGTCACCGTTGCCGGGCTCGTGTGACTGGAACCGGTACCTGGCGGTTGGAACCGACAGGTGGCGGCGCCCTGGTCTCGCCACGCTGAGTCGCCTGAGCCAGCGACGCGTTGAGTGGGGTCTGCTCACGAGAGTTGAAACCGGTGCGGCCGGCGCCGACTAAGCTCACCTCCATGTCCGAGCCGGCCCCTGCCCCTCGTATGCAGTCCTTGATCAACCAGCTCCGGCCGGGGGCCATGAGAACGGTGAAGGTCACCGGGTTCGACGGAGCGGATGTCCTCGTGCAGCTCGTAGATGCCGAAGGGGAGAAAGCCGAGATCATTCCCTTTGGCGTGTTCGCGCAGCTTGATCCCGACGTTGTGGGATTCCCTCATCTCTCTGAGCTGACCGGCGAACCGGTCGAGACTCCGGATCTGCTTGTCGATGAAGGCGAGCTGATCACGGTGAACGTAGCCGAGGTCGACCTCCAGCGTCACCGGGTACGGCTACGCGCGGCCGGCGGAGCGGACACATCTCACGACTGGTCGCAAGAAGCGTGACCACCCGGTGCCAACAATCACGTCCCGCTGATCAGAAGACGCCAGCTCGCCTGGTCCTACTGGTTCCAACTACCGTGTCCTGGCTCATGACCGCGCCGGAGTTCAGTGGTTGCCGCCGAGAGGGAGTCCTGTGAAAGTCTGATTGTTTCATCCGTTGTTTCGAACTCGCCTTATGCTTACGAGGGTTGACGTCCATCGGGGATGCGGCCTGCTGTGGGCATGGGCGAGGGCAGGGCCTACCCGGGCGATCCTTTACCAGGCCCGTACCGGCTGCCAGTGGCGCCACCTGCCCCCAACTCAAGCTGAAATCCGACAAAGGTTCGCAGAACGCCCTCGCTGGGCGAGAAGTTCGCCATAGGCCACCTCCAGTTCCCTGTGAAGTTCGATCACAAATGAACTCGAACGGACGCTCTCGGGCCGGCTCGCAGCGGTGACGGTCAAGGCGAGGATCGGGCCGATGGTTTCTGTGAGAATGCCGCGCTTTCGGTACGAAGTGGCGTTTCACCCAACGGCGTTGCGGGGATGAAAGGGTTAATTCAACCGCCGGGCTGCCTATCCCTCCTCAGGGTGAGCGGCCCGTGGCTATGCCCAGTGTGCGGTCAGTCGTCGATGTGCCCCAGGGCGGGATCTGCGGTCCTGGACGATTTCTACACGACGGCTCGACGGGACGAGGGCAGCCCCCACCGAAGGGGTCCGCATGAGTACGGACGTTCAGATAGCAGCGCAGGAACTGCTGCCGATCCCCAGCCCTGTTGGCCACGCCCCCACCGGCCAGGTGGCGGCGGCAGGCCCCGAAGACCCTACGATCGCTGTCGGCACCAGTCCTGTCGGGCTGGCGTTCACCCCCAGCGGTGACCTCTACGTCACCAACAGCGGCTCGAACACTGTGACGCTGATCGACACCAGCACCGACACCGTCACCATCGCGAGCATCCCCGAAGGCGGCACCACCCCGAGCTGGCTGACGGTCGCCCCCAACGGCAACGCCTACATCCCCAACAACGGCTCGGCCAACGTGTCGGTGCTGAACACCGCCACCAACACGCTCGTGGGCGCCCCGATCCCGCTGTCCGGCGGTCCGGCCGCGGCGGTGGTCGTTCCCAGCGGCAACGTCTATGTCAGCCAGTTCTTCGCGAACAGCGTGTCCCTGATCAACACCACCACCAACACCGTTACGGGCGGGCCCATCGCCGTCGGCTCCAACCCGGTCGGAATGGCCGTCGCACCCAACGGCAACGCCTATGTCGCCAACCGAGGGTCGAACAACGTCACGGTGATCGACACCAGCACCAACACCGTGGTGGGCGCCGCCATCCCCGTCGGCACCCAGCCGAACTTCATCGCGATCGCCCCCAACGGCAACGCCTACGTCGCCAACATCGCATCCAGCAACGTGACGGTCATCGACACCACCACCAACACCGTCCTGGTCCCCAGCATCCCCGTCGGCTCCAGCCCTTGGGGAATCGCGGCCGCCACCAACGGCATCGTCTACACGGCCAACCTCGGGGCCAACAACGTGACGGTGATCGACACCAGCACCAACACCGTGGTGGGCGCCGCCATCCCCGTCGGCACCGAGCCGATCGACGTGGCGGTCGCCCCCAACAGCAAGGTCTATGTCGCCAACTTCGGGTCGAACAGCGTTAGCGTCTTTCAGGGCGCGCCCACGCTGAGCGGCATCAGTCCCAACCACGGATCCACCACCGGCGGCACCGTGGTGACCATCACCGGTACCAACCTGACCGGCGCCAGCGTCACCATCGGCGGCAACCCCGCCACCAACGTCATCGTCAATGCCGCGGGCACGCAGATCACCGCCACCACCCCGCCCGGGGCGGCCGGACCGGCCACCGTCACCGTCGCCACCCCCAGTGGCACCGCCAGTCTGGTCAACGGCTTCACCTACTTGGCCGACGCCACCTCGCTGACCGCGACCCCGGCGCTGGCCAAGCTGTTCCCGCCGCAAGTGTTCTACCCGTTCCTCAACGCCACCCTGGTCGACCTCGTCACCGGACTGCCGGTGCCCGGCCAGACCATCACCTTCAGCACCGGCAACCGGACCCTGGGCACCGCCATCACCAACGCCGAAGGCACCGCCCAGCTTTCCGAGGCGATCACCTTCCCGCTGATCCTCGCCAACGACGGCTACACCGCCGCCTTCGCCGGCACCGCCGGCCTGCTGCCCTCCACCGCCAACGCAGGCGTCATCATCCCGTAGCCGGCGAGGAGGCAGAAGACGAAGGCGGAGCAGGGCTCTTGGCGTAGTAGCCCGGGGAACGGAGACCTGAGAGCTCGTCACACAGTCCTGCGCTGTGATCACTGCTGGGGCGCGTTTCGAAAGTGCTGGTCCCAGCCATTCGTTGATGGCTGCGACCAGCACTGTTGCAACGACCCCTCCGTTGTCCGCAGGGGCACCACCCGCGAATATCCCCGTACACCTACCTGCACTCGGGCTGCCCCTCCTGCCGGAGCCAGGAGAGCCGCACCGCCCGGCTGGAAACCCTGGAAGCCGTCGCCGTCGAACCCGCCCCGTTCAGGATCGGTCCGGAGATCGCTTCCCAGTGGCACCCGACCCGCAACGGCCGCATCAGCCTGGCCAAGCTCTCCCCCGGGTCACGCAGAACGGTGTGGTGGCAGGGCAGGACCCCTGCTGCGACCACGAGTGGCAGGACACGCCGGAGCAGCGGGACAAGGGGCAGCGCCTGCGCTGCCCCGAATGCCGCACGATCCTCGACTCGCTCGCGTTCCACTTCCCGGAACTCGCCGCCGAGTGGTCGTCCGTGAACCCGCTCTCGGCCTGGCACGTGCGCCCCAGCGGTCAGACGGCCTTCGTCCCGACATGGGTCTGCACCGCCGACCCCGCGCACGTGTGGCAGACACCCCTAGCCTCCCGCGCGGCCGGCAGCGGGTGCCCCGAGTGCAGGGAACACGGCAAGTCCCGGATCGAGCTCGACCACCACGCGGCCGCCGAACGCGCGTTCGGCAGAGCATCGTCCGGTCAGGCCGTACGCCATGCCGCGTTCGTCCGGCGCAGCGTCTGGCACGTCGACATCACGGTCGAACTCTCCGGCGGCCGGAAGCTCGCCGTGGAGTACGACGGGTCCTACTGGCACGCGGACAAGGCCGATGTCGACGAGGAGAAGTCCCGTGACCTGCCGGCTGCGGGGTACCTCGTCGCGCGGCTGCGCGAGCATCCGTTGCCCGCGCTGCCGATCGACGATCCCGGGTACGCCGAGTTCACCGTCCACTCGACCGTCTCCGACCCGGACGGTGTGATCGAGCGGGTGAAACGCTGGACGTCCGAACACTGATTGATCACGGAACACGCCGTGACGGCAAAAGGTGCGGCCTCAGGCTGTCGCCTGGCGCTCGCGCAGGACGACGGCCCCTTCGCCGTCGAGTTGGTCGCAGTAGGGCGCGCGGCCGGCCATCGCCATGACCAGGGCCAGGGTGGTGCCGGACACCCGTGGGCCGTCACCGGCGACGAAGGGGCCGTCGGTGGCCGCCAGCCGCAGGCCTGCGGCACGCTTCTTGGAGAGGACGGGCAGGTCGGAGCCCTGGTAGTAGGCGGCCAGGGCGGTCAGGACGTCAACCGGGTAGTCGCGCTCGATACCGAGCGGTCGGCGGATGTCCTCCGCATGCACGACGGTCTCCCCGAGCATCGCCACTCTCGGCAGGGGCGGCTTGGTCGTGCTGGTGATCACCTGGCGGAACCGCGCGAGCGTCTCGGCCGGAGCGGCGCCCATGTGCTCGGCCAGCCGCAGGGCAACCTGCCGGTCGAAGTCGAAGCGACAGCGGACCACACCCGCCATCCACCGCACCGGGCCGAGGCTCGCCCCGGCGGTCATGTGCGCGAGCACCTCGCGGACGGTGAACCGGTCGCAGAGGGACCGGGTGGCCCACTGCCCCTCGTCCAGTCCCGCCAGGTCGGCGGCCAGGGCTGCCCGTTCGGCGTGGACCTGCTCCCAGGTGTCCGTCGCGGGTCGAGGACTGTCGTTCGGTGTCGACGGTGGCATGCGGGCACTGCTCCTGTGCGGTAGTCGGACGGGCGCCGAACCGGGCACCGGCGAAGCGAAGCTTCGCACGCGTGAAGCCGCTGCGCATCCTCCGCAGCCGTGCGCGGGCCCGTTGCCGCCGCGCTCACGCGCCACCCGTACCAGACCCCCGAACTGCCGCGCCCGCAAACCCGTGAACGTCTCCACCCTGTGACTCACGGCACCGCACAGTGCCGCTGCAAGCCGCCCGTCAGCGCATGTGTGTCCCGCCGTTGATGTCGAACGTGGCGCCGGTGACGTAGCCGGCGTCCTCGCTCGCCAAGTAGGCCACGAGGGCGGCGACCTCCGTCGGCCGGCCCAGGCGGCCGCCGGGCAGGTCCCGGGGCCCGGGGCGGAGGGCCGTCGAGTCGGAGCCGTTGGTGGTCAGCCGATCTTCGCCGGTTCCCGGCTCGCGCCTGGTGTCACGGCCGCAACCCGCTGACGCCGCCGGCGCCGGGCTCCTCGGCCGACGGCCCACCAAGGTTTCCGACTCGGCATCAAGGTTGTCTGAGCCGGACCTTGGCAGGCGCCGCCGCCGAGTCGGTCGTGCGTGGGTGGGTTACCAGGTGAGGAGGACGTAGCCGGGGCCGCCTTCGTTGCCGGTGCCGGCCGGATTCCGGCCGCTGGCGCCGGCCTGGCCGGGTGTGTCCTCGGGGCTGGGGGTGACGCCGCCGCCGTGGCCGCCCACGCCGCCCGCACCCCCGTCCGCGCCACTCAGGCCGTTACCGCCCCGGCCGGTGCCGGCGGGCAGGGGTACGGTCGCCTGTCCGGGCGCGCCGCCGGTTCCGCCGCCGCCGCCGGAGCTCCCCTGCGATGCGGCACCCCCGTCACCCTCACGGCCCTGGAGGCCTGTTCCGCCGGCGCGGGCATCGGAGGTGGATCCGGCGCTCCCGCCGACTGTTCCGGGGGCGCCGGGGGAGCCGATGGCATCGGTCCCCCTGCACGTGTTCCTCGACGGGAACAGGCCGCCGCTGACGGCGGGGCCGCCAGCGGCTCCCGCGCCGCCCGCCCCGCCCCGAGCCCCGGCTCCGCCCAGACCGCCGACTCCGCCCCGGGTCCCGCCGGCGCGTTCGCCGGGCTTCCCGCCGCCACCCCCGCCTCCGGGACCGCCCGCCCCGCCGAACGTTCCGGGCAGTGCATCCGCACGGACGTGACGTCCCCAGACCGAGGTCGCGCCGCTGTTGGCGGAGCCCTGCGAACCGCTTGTGCCGGTACCCCCGCCTCCACCGGCCGTGCCCGGGGTGAACGTGGCATCGGCCCGCCCGCCGGAACCGCCGCTCCCGCCGGTGCCCACGCCCGTGGGATCCGCTCCGGCAACGACCGCGAGGAGCAGCCGCTCGCCCGGGTCGACGGGCACCACGCACGACACGAACGCCCCACCTCCGCCGCCACCGCCACCGCCGCCCCCTGCGCCGCCGGCGCCGCCGCCACCCCCACCCCCGTCGGCGGGCCCGATGAAGTAGCTCCCGCCGCCGCCACCACCTCCGCCGCCACCACCGCCGGCGCCCACCCCGCCGGGGCCGCCGGCGCCGACCAGGTAGATGGTCATCGACGTCACCCCGGCAGGAACGGTGAAGTAGTAGGCTCCGGGCTCGGTGTACTCCTGTCGCCCGGCCGCAGCCGGCGCCGCCGCAGAAGCTGTCGCCGCAGACGCCGCCGCGGACGGGGACACCACCGCCCCCAGCAGCATGGCGCCGAGGCCGACGGACACCCGTAGACGCGATCGGCGACGCGACCCCACCGGACCTCGTACCGGCGACCGGTGCGTGATCGGGGACTCCGGCGCGCTGTGCAGGGGAGCACGGGAAGCCGTGGGTAGAAGCGGTGCAGGCATGTCGAGGGACCCTTTCGGAGAGCGGATTGTCGGAGGCACGGTGCGAACCGGGGTGAACTCGTGGTGCCGGGTGCGCCATCGGGCGCTTTCGGGAGGATCGCGTCAGGGACGGCTGCGCGCACGGTCCAGGCCGACCCGCGCCGCATGACGGGACCCTCGGCTACCTACCAGGTGATCAGGACGTAGCCGGGTCCGCCGTTGCCGCCGCTGGCGGCTGGGGACAGGCCTGCCGTGCCGTCGGTGCCGGCCTGGCTTCCGGGGCTGGGGTTCGGCCCTCCGCCATGGCCGCCCGCGCCGCCCGCGCCGCCCGCGCCGCCGGGAGCCCCGGTGCCGCCCTGGCCGACGCCCGGAGGCAGAGTGATCGGCAGGGAAGCGGGAGGCTGCGCCGCCGCGCCGCCCGACCCACCGGAGCCCCCGTCACCGCCCTGACTTGCCGCGCCGCCACTGCCTACCGAACCTGCGATCCCGGTGCCGCCCGCCCGCGCCGCATAGCTGGATGTCCCGGCCTGACCGGAACTGCCCCCGTTGCCTCCCACCAGGACGGCCCCGGTCCCGGTACAGCGGTTGGCCCTGCCGCCGGCTGCCCCGCCGCCGCTGCTGCCGCCCGCCGAGAGGCTGCCGCCAAGCCCTCCGACGCCGCCCCTGCTGCCGGCGGCCCGCTCACCGCGAAGGCCCTCGCCCCCGCCCCCGCCTCCGGAGCCGGCTCCACCCACCTCGCCGCCGAACGCCTCCGCCAGTCCCCTGCTCACCACGGCGTAGACCACCGACTGCCCGCCCTTGATGTTCCCGGTGTAGGCGGTGCTCCCTGCCCCGCCCGGGGTGCCGTCCCGACCGGGCGAGAACAGGGAGTCCGCCCGACCGCCCGACCCCGCGCCGCCGCCCTTCCCGCGGCTGACGATGCTCCCCGGTCTCCCGACGGTGCCATAGATCTCCTCTCCCGGTTTCACGGTGAGCGTGCACGACACGAAGGACCCACCGCCGCCACCACCGCCACCTCCGCCGCCTGCACCACCGGCACCACCACCGCCGCCACCCCCACCGGCGGGTCCCAACGTGTAGCTCCCGCCACCGCCGCCGCCACCGCCGCCACCGCCCCCACCGGCCACACCGCCGGGGCCACCGCCCGCCACCACATAGACGGTCAGCGCCGTCACCCCCGCCGGAACATAGAAACCGAAGTCTCCCGGTCTGGTGAACTCCTTCTGCCCGGAGGGCTGCGCTACGCGCGGGAGCGTCCCGCCCGCAGCGACCGCCGAGGCCGGAAACACACCGGCCATCATCACCAGGCCACCCGCCAACGCCGGTACGCCCACCGCCGCCCGCCGCAAACGAGAGGGCTCTCCACTCTGTCCGGCCATGACGTCGTCCTGCCTTTCGGGTCCGTTGACGCGGAAACGTGCAAGGGGACGACCCACGCCGCCACGGCCCTGGCACCGGCCCCGCTTTGAGCATCGACCGCCGCCCACCACGCCGCCACCGTCGCCGGGCATCCGCAGTAGCCGGTGTGCTTCTCATCGGAGGCGGGGGCCTGACCGCCTCTGTGGGCGGCTCGCTACCAGGTGAGCAGGACGTAGCCGGGTCCCCCGTTGTGGCCACTGGTGGCCGGGGCCCCTCCGGCGGTGCCGTTCTGACCGCCCTGGCTATCGGGGCTGGGGTCGGGGCCGCCTCCGTGTCCTCCGACGCCTCCGGCTCCGCCGCCCGCGCCGTCAAGGCCGGAACCGCCCTGGCCGACACCGGCGGGAAGGGTGACGGGCAGGGCCACAGAGGGCCGGCCGGGCGCACCGCCCTGACCACCGGTACCGCCGCTCCCCCCGCCCGTGGACGAGCCGCCGCTCCCCACGCGGCCGGCGCTGCCGGTGCCACCGGCTCGCGCGGCCGAACTGGACTGGCCGCCCCGGCCGTAAGCACCGCCGCCGCCATTGGCCAGGACGGGGCTGGAACCCGTGCAGGCATTGACCCTGCCGCCCGCTGCTCCGGCGCCGCCACTGCCGCCCGGGACTCCGGCACCGCCCAGCCCGCCGACGCCACCGGCGGAGCCGCCTGCCCGCTCGCCCCGGCCACCGCCGCCGCCACCCCCGCCGCTGCCACCCGTTTCGCCCGGCTGGCCGCCGAGCGCCGCGGCGCGTCCCTTGCTGGTCAGGGCGGAGACGAAGGACGGTCCGCCCGGGTAGTTGCCGGAGAACGTACTGGTGCCCGCCGTGCCCGCGGTGCCGCTCGTACCGGGAGAGAAGAGGGAATCGGCCCTTCCCCCGGACCCTCCGGCACCGCCCGTACCCTGGCGCAGCAGCGTCCCGGGGCTTCCGACGAGGACCACGAGTTGCTCTCCGGCTTGGACAGCGAGCGTGCAGGACACGAACGCACCCCCGCCGCCGCCCCCGCCACCGGCGCCTCCACCGCCACCGGCTCCCCCGCCCCCACCGCCACCGGCCGCAGGGCCCACGAAGTAGCTCCCCCCGCCGCCCCCACCACCACCGGCTCCCCCACCGCCGCCGACGCCACCGGCACCGCCCCCGGCGACCACGTACGCGGTCACGGCGGTCACCCCCGCCGGCACCCGGAAGCGGTACCGCCCGGGCGTGGTGTACTCCTGCTGCCCCTGCCCCGACGCTCGGACCGCAACCGCGGAAGCCTCGCCGACCGGGGCCGCCACAGCGGTAGGCACACCGCCCCCCAACAGGCACCCCACCGCGAGGGGAACACCCGCGACAACCCACCGCAGCCTCGCGGCACCCTCTGCCGACCCTGCCATGACACATCCTCCGTATCTCTGGTCGAAGTGAACCGCTCTCCGACGGCACACATCCGTCGACGGATCATCTGATCCACCACCACATGACCTGCCATCGCTGTACCCGACATGGTGAGCACGTGTGCCCCGGGCAGACGCATCACCACCGTCACCCGGACCAGAAGGGAGGCGCCGGAACCGCCAGGATCGGGACGGCCGCGATGGACACGGTCACAGCCGATTTCCGGATCGAGACCGAACACGACGGCTACGCGTGCGCCCTGGAGGCAGTCGTCGAAGCGCGGCTCGCCGGCATCGAACCATCGCGCCCCCGGCTCCCGCGTCCTGACGCTCCGATGGATTCGTCACCCACGAGCCGCGCCGGAGGCGCAACGGCTTCTCGATCTCAGGTCCGGGCTGGGCTCGGCTTCGTCACAGTGAGGTCAGGGTGAGAGTGACGAGGCCGCTGGCCCCCGAGATGGTGCCGTCCCCGAGCGGGCACAGTTCGGGGTTGGTGCCGGTGATGTCGGTGGCTTCCAGGATCTTCTCGGCGGTGTCGCCCGTGTAGCGGCCGGCGGTGACGGTGCCGGTGAAGGTGGCGGCGCCGCCGGTGTCCTCCACGGAGGTCCAGTGCACGACGCTGGTGCTCTGGCCGCTCCAGGTGATGGTCTCGTCGAACGGGGCCAGAGCGTGGAGCAGGTTGACGCAGGTCTCGCCCGGCTCAGCGCTCGTGGTCGCGCTCGTCCCGGGAAGACCCGCCTCGCACGTCGCGTAGGAGTTCTGGTTGGCGATGCTGACGTCCTGCGGCCGGTTGGTCAGCACGGGGGTGTACTCGCTGGTGAACGTGCCCTCGCACTGCACGTCCAGCAGCCCTTGAGCGTGAGCCGGTGCGCCGGCCGGGGCCAGCAGGAGCCCACAGGCCAGCGCCATGGACCCGGCCAGGCCGACGAGACGGGAGAGCGCGAATCGGGACGGAACGGCGTTCATCGAACCTCCGGACGAGGGAACCTCAATCTGCTTTGTGCACTTACGATGACACGGAACGTCGGCGCGGAGGGAGCGCACAACGACGGCGCGCCGTAGCGCGGACAGCGACGCGGCCCCGCACGCGCCCTGCGGGCACCCCGCACCCCGGACTGCCACGACCGCCGCCCACCACGGCCCCCGGGCCGCCTCCGCACCACCGGGATCGCCGCATCGATCCCCCAATCGCCCAACGGAGCAGCCGCCGTGGTGGAGGGCCCCAGTACAGTGGCGCGCGATGAGCGCAGCGGTGATCCTGTGAGCGACGACCCGCTGTCATCTCGGCCGGGCCCTCGTCATCATCATCGTCCTCACGGACCTACAGGCCAGGAGGCCAACGTTGTTCTCCTTCTCTGTCCACCGCCGAGTACGGCGGGCCGCCGCCGTCACCGTGGCCGCCGCTGCGGCAGGCGCCGCCATGCTCTCCCTCGCCGTCGCTCCCGCCTACGCCGCCACGCCCTCCTACGCCTGCGACGACGTGACCGCTGTCGGCCCCCTGGGCGAGGGGGTGCTCAACTGCGTCCCGTCCGGCGGCGCTCCCGATTCCGGGACGATCAGCACCACCTTCACCATCGTCCGCCGCTCCGACCAGGTCACCCTCACCTGCGTCCCGGTCGCCGGCGTCGCCGGGGAGGCCGTCTCCAGCGACCTGGTCACCGGCCTCTCCTGTACCGAGTAGCAGGGCCAGCCACGGCGGCCAAGCCGCCCTCGTGTCGGCGAAGTCGAGCGCCGTCCAGCCCAACGCCGGCTGATTGCCGCACGCCACCCGGTTCGAAGACCTCCTGGCCGAGTTACCACGGCCCGTGCTGCGGCCCCGACCTGGGCCCCGTTCCAGTCCGACCTCGACCACGCCCTGGACGAGGAACTCACGCGCGCCGAACTCTGGCTCTTCCCAGCTTTGTTCATCCTGCTGCTGCTCTTCATCCGCAGTCTGACGGCCGCCCTGCTGCCCCTTGCCGTCGCCGGAGCCAGCCTGGCACTCTCCTTCGCCGTCCTGGGGTGGGCGGGCATCCCGGGCCGGGGTGGTAGGGGTTCGGCCGAGATGCCTACGAGAGGGGCATGGGGTGATCTCGGACTTCTGACCGGCCTTCGCGGCCGCCTCGATCCGATGTCGTTCATCACTGCCCGGGGTGACAGGGTGGCACATGGGTCGTACAGGTGAGGCGGTGGTGGTCAGACCTTGAGGGGGGAACACCTGAGTGCGGTGGAAGCGCTCCGTCCCAACCGAGTTGAACCCGTCATGCCCTGACTCATCGTCCGATCCGTGCCGCCCATGTCGACCTGGCGATCGCCGACCTGGGCTTCACCGATGTCGCCGGGGCTGCTCGGCTCGGTTCTGAGGAAGTCCTCGGCGGTGGCCGGGGCGCCTGAGCTGCGGGGTGGTTCGCGTGCTGCGTCGTCCTGGGCCGTTCGGAGGTGGCGCGCTGGCGCCGCACCCGAAGATCGCACACGATCTTGCCATGAGATCCAACGCTCCGCGTGGACCCGTCTGCGGTGCCACTCGTTCACCGCTTCCCGTCGTCCCGGCCGCTCTGCCGGTGTCCGCGCCGCGCTGTCGGCGTGCGCTGCTCGGTGTGCCCGTGGCGCTGTGCTGCCTGCTCGGCGCCGGCGCCCCCGCTCACCCCGCCCCCAGCGCAGGCGGGCGCCTCGCGCTGACCGACCAGCCCCACGGCCGGCAGGAATTCACCCGGACGGGCCTCAACAGCTTCAGGGTGCCCGCAGGTGTCACCTCGCTGGACCTGTACCTGCTCGGCGCGGGCGGCGGCGGCGCGCCCGGCGGGGGAGGTGGCGGCGGCGGAGGCGGCGGCGGGGGCGGGAACTGGACCTTCCTCGGCGACGCCACCGGCGGGGGCGGCGGAGGCGGGGCCGGCGGCGGAGGAGGCGGCGGGGGCAGCGGCGGAGGAGGCGGAGCGTCCCTGGTGTGCACCGCCGTTCCGGTCACCCCGGGCGAGCAGTTCCTGATCCGCGTCGGCGCGGGCGGCGCCCCGCGGGACCAGGGCGTGGGCGGGACCGGCGGGGTCTCGGTCGCGGGCGGCCGTCCGCAGTCGACCGGCTGCGGACGCGGAGCCCCGTTCGTCGAAACCGCCGGCCACTCCAGCGGATCCGGCCGGGCCGGTACGGCCAGCGCCGATGCCGGCAACGGCGGCCGCGGCGCCAACGCGGTCCCCATCGGCGGCCCGGGCGGTGGCGGAGCAGGATCGCGCGGCGGCACGGGCGGCAGCGGCGGCACGGGCGGGACCCCCGCGACGATCACCCTGCCCACCGGCTTCACCCCGCCCGCCGACGCCGGACAGGGCGGCGCCGGCACCAACGGCACCGGCGGTGGCAGCGGTGGCAGAGGCGGCGACGGCGGCCAGAACCCGCCCGGCCCCGACGACCAGCCCGGCAACGGCGGCGCCAACGCCCAGAACGCCTCCGCAGACCCCGGAGGCAACGGCTACATCCTGATCACCTGGTAGCCACCCCGGCCACGCCCGGCCACACGAAGCGCCGGCAGCGCGGCCGGCTCCCGGATCGCGGTGGCTGACCGTGCCGGGCTCACGGCGGTGCCGGTCCCCGTCACGGTCCCGTTGCCGTCGCCCGTTCCGGGATGAACCGCAGCGTCTCCCTGCCGGTACGGGTATCCCCACGGCGTTCCTGTACGGGGCGTCATCGCGCATCGTCGGGGAAGCAAGTCCGACGGAGCGGAAGGGAAACGGCAGATGGACATCAGGCCGATGCGATCCTGGATTCACCACAGCCGGGGAAGGGTACTGCGCCAGGCCGTGACCGGACGGCGCGAACTGGGCGGCCTGTACGAGGACATGCTCACGCGGCAGGGCTTCGAAGGACGCGACGCCTACCTGTACCGGCGCAGCGAGCCGACCGCATGGAGGCACGCGGAGGAGAGCGCGGGAAACCGCAACTACGACGGGCGGTTGCTGGAGCCCACCGACCGCGGCAGTGCCGGCGGAGTCCCGCTGCGGCTGTTCCACAACCCCCACCTGTCCCTCCACGTCAGCCGGCGCAGCGCGAACATGCCCTACTCGGTGCGCAACACCGACGGGGACGAGCTGTACTTCGTGCACGAGGGCACCGGCAGCTTCTACACGAGTTCGGACCCATCCCCTACGAGCCCGGCGACTACGTCCTGGTGCCCAAGGGCGTCACCTACCGCATCCGCCCAGGCGGACCGGAGAACTACTTCCTCGTCATCGAGTCGACCGAGGAACTGGGCTTCGCCGACACCGGCACGTTCGGCCGCCGCGCCCCCTTCGACCCCGGGCTGCTGTACGTGCCCTCCCCGGCCCTGGACGAGCTGGGCGACGGGCGCGACGAGGACGGGCAGTGGCCGGTCCGGGTCAAGCTCCGCGGCGAGCGCGCCACCATCGTCTTCGACTCCGACCCGATCGACGTCGAAGGATGGTCGGGCGACCTGTTCCCGTTCAAGATGAACATCCGCGACTACCGGCCGGTGATGAGCGACCGCATCCACGTCATGCCGTCCGCCTACGCCGTCTTCGCCGCATCCACCTTCATGGTGGGCAACTTCCTGCCCCGCCCCTTCGAATCGGCTCCCGACTCGGAACCCTTCCCGCCCTACCACCGCAACGCGGACTACGACGAGTTCACGTTCTTCCACAACGGAACCGTGCTCGGCGTGCCCGTCGCCCCGGCCACCATGTCCCTCGTCCCGCAGGGCCTGCACCACGGCCTGCCCGCCGAACTCCAGGAACAGCTGGCCAAGAAACGCAAGCCGGGCGACCGCATCGACAGCGAGGTCGTCTTCGTGGACACCAAGGTGCCCCTGACCCCCACACCGGACGCCGAGGCCGCCAGGCGCACGGACCAGGAGGCCGGCCAGGCGGGGAAGGCAGCCCCGGCGCCCTCGGCCGGGTGAAGGGCCATCGTCCCGGCGAATGACCGGGTCCGTACGGAAACACCGCCGGCACGGCATCGTCGAGCCGGGTTCGCACGAAGAAGGAGAGAGGGGTTCATCTCGTGATCAGGATTCATGGGGCAGCCGTGATCTGCGGTTCTGTTCTCGCGCTCGTCATGGCCCGCGTGGCGGCCTCGGACGCCGCCGCGCAGCCGTCGGTGACGTACTGCGCCAAGGGGACCACCGCGTACCACACGCCGGGCGACTACGGCTGCGTCCTGCCTCCCGGCACCCGCGATCACGAGCTGTTCTTCATCGGGGCAGGCGGCAGCGGCGGTGGCGGTGGCAGCTGGGGAGGGCACGGGTACGCCGGCGCCCGGGGCGGCGGTGGCTGCATCCTGCTGACCGTGCACTGAGCGACTTCGCCCCGCCGGCCCTCGGAGTTGCCCGCCGTGGACACGGCCCCGGAACCGAACGCGCCTGTGGACAGGGCTGTGGGGGTTCCCGTCGACCGGAAGCGGGTAGGGACCGGTCCGCGTGTTGCCCGCGCACCAAGGTGGGCGGCCCCTACGGTGGGATTCCTCACGTGCGCCCGCGCGGGTACGGCCGTTGGCGCTCGCACACCGTGGCGCGGCGGCCAACTCCCCTGTGAGCGGTACGAGTCACGGAGGTGCAGTCGTGGAGCAGTGGACCAGGCGCGAGGACGAACGGCTGCTCACCGGCCGGGGCCGCTTCGTCGCCGACATCGAGGTGCCCGGGTGCCTGGACGCGGCGTTCGTGCGCAGCGGCGTGGCCCACGGCGTGCTGCGCGGGGTGGACTGCGCCTCCGCCCGGGAGGTGCCGGGAGTGGTGGGGGCCTGGTCCGGCGCGGATCTGTCGGAGCCGGGCCCGCCCGGGACGGCGGCCTCCGGCTTCCAGGGGCTTCCGGCGGTGCCGTACACGTTGTTGGCCGGGCTGTCCACGGAGGAGGCCGTGGCGGGCCGGGAGTGGCCGGCGCTGGCGAGGGACCGGGTGCGGTACGTGGGCGAGGCGGTGGCGGTGGTGCTGGGTGAGGACCGTTACCGGGCCGAGGACGGGGCGGCGGCGGTGTCCGTCCGGGTCGACCCGCTGCCCGCGGTGGTCACCGCGGGCGCGGCGGCGACGGACTCGGTCCGGTTGTTCGACGGTCTGAGCAACACCGTCTTCCGCGGGGAGGCCGGGCGGCCGATCGACGATTCGGTGTGGCGGCGGGCCGCGGTGGTGGTGGAGGGCCGCTACCGCCAGCAGCTCCTGCTGCCCTCCCCGATGGAGTGCCGGACGATCCTCGCCGTGCCCGAAGGGAGTCGGCTGACGGTGTGGTCGGGGCACCAGATGCCGCACCGGCTGCGGCGCGAACTGGCGGCGCTGCTGGGGTGGCCGGTCGACCGGGTGCGGGTGGTGGTCCCGGACACCGGCGGGGCGTTCGGGTCGAAGAGCGCGGCGTGGCCGGAGTTCGTCGTGGTCGCCCACCTGGCGGTGCGGCTGGGCCGGCCGGTGCGGTGGATCGAGGACCGGCTGGAGTCGATGACGGCCGCCTCCCGGGGCCGGGGGCAGGACCAGCGGGTACGGCTCGCCGCCGACGCCGAAGGACGGCTGCTCGCCTACGAGTTGGAGATTGAAGCCGAGGTGGGCGCCTACCCTCAGCTCGGTGCCGGGCTGCCGATGCAGACCGCCTTGATGGCCACCGGCCCGTACGCGACCCCGCAGGTGCACGCGACCGTCCGCTCGGTGCTGACCAACACCATGGTGACGTACCCGTACCGCGGTTCCGGCCGACCGGAGGCGGCGATCGCACTGGAGCGGGCCATGGACCAGATGGCTCGTGAACTCGCCATCGACCCAGCCGAATTGAGGCGGCGCAACTTCATCCCGCCGCACCGGTTCCCGTACCGGACGCCCACCGGCCGGTGCTACGACAGCGGGAACTACGCCGCCGCGCTGGACCTGGCGCTGGAGACCCTGGACTACCGCGGCTGGCGGGCCGAGCAGGCCCGGCGCCGAACGGACCCTGACGCCCTGCCGCTGGGCATCGGCCTGTCCTGCTACGTGGAACGCTCCGGCGGGGAGCCGGGCGGGCTCCACGAGTTCGGCGGCGTCGAGGCCGCAGCGGACGGCACGGTCCTCGTCCGGTGCGGCGCGGCCCCCGCCGGCCAGGGGCACGAGACGGTCTTCCCCGCGCTGGTGGCCGAAGCCCTGGGCGTGGACCCGGGCCGGGTCCGGCTGGTCGAGGGGGACACCGACGAGCAGCCCGAGGGAATGGGCTCCTTCGGCAGCCGCTCCGCCCAGGTGGCCGGCGCGATGCTGCGGCACGCCGCGCAGTTGCTGCTCGACGAGGCACGCGAGCGGGCCGCGCGGCTGTGGAGCGTTCCCGCCGAGGCCGTGGAGTGGTCCGACGGCGCCGCGCGCCTCGCCCGTGGCGGCTCGCCGGCGATCGGACTGGCCGAGCTGGTGCGGGCGACCGGGCCGCTGCGGGTGGACGACCGGTTCGAGGCGGGCATGGCCTTCCCCTTCGGCGCCCACGCGGCGGTGGCCGAGGTCGATCCCGAGCTGGGCACCGTACGGCTGCTGCGGGTGGTGGCCGTGGACGACTGCGGCGTGCAGCTCGACCCGGTGATCGTGCGCGGGCAGGCCTTCGGGTCGGCGGTGCAGGGCATCGGCCAGGCCCTGTACGAAGGGATCCCCTACCGGGACGACGGCGTACCGCTGTTGGCCTCCGGGCTGCTGGACTACCTGCTGCCGACCTTCACCGAAGCGCCGGCCATCGAGGTCAGGGACACCTGCACCCCGGGCCCGGGCACGCCGCTGGGCGCCAAGGGCGCGGGCGAGTCGGGCTGCATCGGCACTCCGGCCGCGGTCGTCAACGCCGTGGTCGACGCGCTGCGGATCGCCGACCCCGACCTGTTGCAGATGCCGCTCACCCCGGACGCGGTGTGGCGGGCGGCCCGTGCCCCGAAGCTTGTGGAGGCGGCTCGGTGAAGCCGGCCGCCTTCGACTACGCCGTACCGCGCACGGTACCCGAGGCCGTCGAGGTGCTCGGCTCCGCGGACGGGACGGCCCAGGTGCTCGCCGGCGGGCAGAGCCTGATCCTCGACATGCGCCTGCACCGCGTCCGCCCCGGGCTGGTGGTCGACATCAACCGCGTCCCGGGACTCGACCGGATCGACCCGGACGGCGGCACCCTGCGGGTCGGCGCCCTGGTACGACACCGCGCGTTCGAATCGGCACGGGCCGTCCCCGGCCCGCTCGGTGCGCTGTTCGCCCGCGCGGCGGTCCACATCGCCCACCCTCCCATCCGCTCGCGCGGCACGATGGCGGGCAGCTTCGCCTGGGCGCACCCCGCCTCCGAGTGGTGCGCCGTGGGCGCCGCCCTGGACGCCGACGTCGAGCTGTCCGGCCCGCGGGGCACGCGCACGGTCGCGGCCCGGGACTACTTCCAGGGGGCGCACCTGACCGCGCGCCGCGCGGACGAACTGCTCACCTCGGTGGCCTTCCCGCTGCTCGGCGAGGACACCGGGGTCGGCTTCACCGAGCACCGCCGTACGCACTTCTGCTTCGCCCAGGTCGCGGTCGCCGCCGCCCTGACGGTGCGGGACGGGGTGGTCTCCGAGGCCCGGATCGGCCTGGCCAACTGCGCCGACCGGCCGGTGCGGGCCCGCGCTGCCGAGCAGGCGCTGATCGGCGCCGAGGCCTGGGCACCCGTCGGCGGACACCGGCTGCCCGACGGGCACCCGTTCGTCCGGGCCGGCGGGATCGCGGCGGAGCAGGACGCCGTACCCGTGCCGGAGCCGTACGCCGACGCCGAGTACAAGCGGCACGCCGTCGCGGTGCTGGTCGCCAGGACGCTGCACCAGGCGGCCCGGGACCTGCGTTCCCGCCGCACCGGGCCGGACGGAGACCGCGCATGAGGATCACCCTGACCGTCAACGGCGAAACGCACCGGCTCGACGTGGAACCCCGCCGCATCCTCGCCGACGTGCTGAGGGAGGACTGCCGGTTGACCGGCACCCACCTGGGGTGCGAGCACGGCGTCTGCGGGGCGTGCACGGTCCTGGTGGACGGTGAGGCGGTCCGTTCCTGCCTCGTGTTCGCCGTGCAGTGCGACGGGAGTTCGGTGGGCACCGTGGAGGGCCTGGCCGGGCCCGGCGGCGATCCCCACCCCCTCCAGCGGGCGTTCTCCGCCGAACACGCCCTGCAGTGCGGCTTCTGCACCCCGGGGTTCCTCATGGTCGCCGCCGGTGCCTTGGCGGCCGACCCCGGCCTCGCCGACTCCCCCGAGAAGGTCGACGCCCTCGTCGGCTCCAACCTCTGCCGGTGCACCGGCTACGAACCCATCCGCCGCGCGATCCTGCGGGCCGCCCGCGAGCAGAACGCGCCGCGCCCGGACGACG
Organism: Kitasatospora sp. NPDC059812; assembly: GCF_042732075.1. NCBI lineage: Bacteria > Bacillati > Actinomycetota > Actinomycetes > Kitasatosporales > Streptomycetaceae > Kitasatospora > Kitasatospora sp. NPDC059812. The sequence goes on along the minus strand of NZ_JBHWIO010000017.1, from coordinate 32,900 downwards.
CGCGCGACCTGCGGTGACGGCTGTCCGCTCACGGCCCCTTCTGGGTCCGGTCGTGGGCACCGGCGGCCGCCTCCGGACCGTCGAGGCTCAACCTGCGCCCGAGGTTGACTCCTTGGCGCTGGATGGCGGCGCCCTCCGCGAGGCGAAGCCGCTCCCAGGTCTGCAGGGCGGTGTCCGCGGACGGCGCCCTCCGTAGGGCCTGGAAGAGGGTGATGGCGTCGCCGGCGGCCTTTTCCGTACTGGCGGCGGTGTGGGGCCGGACCACGAAGGCGGCGTCCCCGGTCAGCAGGATCCGGTGGTTGCGCATCCTGGTGGCGCGCGCGTCGACTTCGTCGACGACGCCGCGGTAGGCGACGTAGCCGGCGTAGCGCGGCGCGCCGTCCGGTGTGACGAGTGCACGGTACCGGGAGGCGGATCCGTCCGCGATGATCGCCAGGTCGACCGCCCGGGCCGCCCCGCCGACGTGGATGGTGGCCCCTGCGGGGCCGGGTGCGAGGGCGGTCACCGGCTGCCCGTCGTGGTAGCGCTCGGCGGGCAGCGCGTTCCGCAGGGCCTGGTAGATCGCTCCCCAGGAGATCACCTGCTGCCGCATGGGCGTGGTCCGAGCATCCCCGTCCCCACTGAAGAACTGCCGATGGGTGACGGGGACGCTGACATGCTCAGGGTCGACGCCGCAGAACTCGCGCAGGAACCAGGCGACGTCCGGTTGCAGCACGATGCCGGCGCCGCGGTCGTCGGGGCGGCCCGTGGAGCGTTCCCAGACGTCGACGTCCAGGCCGAGCGCGGTGAGCGCGACGGCGTGGAACAGGCCTGCGAGCGACCCTCCGACAATGCCGACCGAGGTGATGCCGGATGTTGCGGTCATTGCGAGCACGCCCCTTCCTCGCACACTGCTCCGGCCTCGGGCCGGGTTGCCCGCTGTTCCAGAGCGTCGGCGAGTCGCTCGACCTCGACCGCGCCGTTGATCGCCACGCGCCCGCCCAGGACGAACAGCGGCACGCCGCGCAGCCCCAGCCGCTCGCCGAGTTCCTCGTCCTCCCCCACGGCCCTGTCCAGCGCCGGGTCGTCCAAACGCTGCGCCCAGAGGCAACCACGGATGCGCGCGCAGTCCATCTCCCTGCCCCGCGCCGGGCTAGCCTCGGCCTCCCCACGCAGGCCGACGACCCCACGCGATCGTCACCGGGCACGGAGCCCGACTGCGACCCCACACCAGACGAAGGCCGGCACAACGATGACCGATCTCCGCGACGGGCAACCACACAGCACCCCGGACGACTTGTGGTGCCCCTTCCCCTCCCTGGCGAACCCCCACGCCGAACAGGCCGACCGGCAGAGCCTGGACTGGCTGGCGCGCCACCGGCTGCTGGACGGGCGGCTACGGCAGTCCGACCGGATCGGGCGCCAGCGCAGCGGCCACCTGGCCGCCCGGACCAACCCGGAGGTCTCCGCCGAGATGCTGCGCCTGCTGTCCGACTGGTACGTGTGGCTCTTCGCCTTCGACGACGGGTACTGCGAGGACCGTGAACGCGGCCACCGCCCAGGGCCGTTGGCCCGCACGACCGCTCTCCTCGCCCGGGTGATCGACCCCGAGCCGCCCGGCGACGAGATGCCCGGACCGGCCGGCGCCTACGCGGTGGCCCTGCGGGAGATCCGGGACCGGGTCGCCGCACAGGCCTCGCCGTCACAGCTGTTCCGGTGGGAGTGCACGGTCCGCGACTACCTCTCCGCCCAGGTGTGGGAGGCCGCCAACCGCGAGGCGGGCACCGTACCGGGCCCGTCCGAGTACGCCGCCATGCGCAGGCACGCCGGGGCGACGTACACCTGCCTCGCCCTGGTCGACATCGCCGCCGGCTACGAAGTCCCGGCCGCGGAGGCGGACGGGCCTTCGCTGCGCAGGCTCAGGGACCTCACGGCGAACCTGGTGAGCTGGGACAACGACCTGTACTCCCACGCCAAGGAGACCGCGGGCGGCCAGGGCCGCCACAACCTGGTCGAGGTCCTCGCCCGCCACCACCACTGCTCCCCGGCCGAAGCCCGACGGTCCGCCGTCGCCATGCGCGACGCCGAGATGCGCGCGTTCATCGAGCTGAGCCGAACCATCCGCACGGACGGCAGCGCCGCGGCCTCGGCCTACGCCCGCAGCCTCGGGCTGTGGCTGCGCGGGCACATCGACTGGTCCCGCGACACCTCCCGGTTCGACGTGCCGGCCCACGCGGCGGGGCACTGATGCGCGAGGAGGACACCCCACCCGGCACCGCACCGTGCGCGCCGCGCCACCTGCCCCTGCTCGGACACCTGCTCCCACTGCTCACCCACCCCGTACCCTTCCTCCAGTCGCTCGCCGACCACGGCCCGGTGGTGCGGATCCACCTGTGGCGCAGACCGGTTCACGTCCTCACCGATCCGGAGCTGGTCCACCGGCTGCTCGTTCAGGACGCCGCGAAGACCGAGAAGGGCTTCGTCTTCGACAAGGCCCGCGGCCTGCTGGGCAACGGCCTGTTCACCTCCGAGGGCGCGTTCCACCTCCGCCAGCGACGCCTGGTCCAACCGGCCTTCCACCGCGACAGCATCCACCGGTACGCCGCCCTGACCACCCGACTGGCAGCGGCGGCGGTGACCCGCTGGGAGCCCGGGCAAGCCGCGCCGATCGAGCCGCGGATGCACCGACTCGCCCGGGACGTCGTGGTCGAGGCACTGTTCGCCACCCGCCTGGGCCACGCCCAGAAGGCCCGGATCGACCGGGCCGTGCCCGTGGTCCTCACCGGATTCGTCCAGCGGGCGCTCTACCCGTCACCGCTGCTGGAAAAGCTGCCCGTACCGGCCAACCGGCGCTTCGACACTGCGGTCCGGGACCTGCGCACCGTCGTGGACGAGATCATCGCCCAGGCCGCCGCCCCGTACCAGGGCCCGGACGACACGCTGCTGTCCCTACTGCTGACCACCCGCGACAAGGAGACCGGCCTCGCCATGGCGCGGGCCCAGGTCCGGGACGAAGCGGTGTCGCTGCTCCTGGCCGGCACCGAGACGACCGGCACCACGCTCGCCTGGTTCTTCCACGAACTCGCCCGGCACCAGGACCTGCAGGACGAGCTGAGCGAGGAGGTGCGCGCCGTCGCCACCGACGGCGCCGTGCCCCCTGGCGACCTACCGCGCCTGGAGCGCACGGGGCACGCGCTCAGCGAGACCCTCCGCCTCCACACCCCCAACTGGATCCTGATGCGCCGGGCAGTGGCACCACTCCGGTACGGCGGCGTCGTCCTGCCCCCGGGGGCGGAGGTCCTCTTCAGCCCGACCGCGCTGCACCGCTCCCCGCGGCTCCACCCCGACCCCTTGCGATTCGATCCCGACCGCTGGCGCCGTCCTGCGGGCCACGCCCCACCCAGACTGTTCATCCCCTTCGGCGCGGGCCACCACAAGTGCGTCGGCGAGTCCTTCGCCTGGGCCGAGATGCTCGTCGTCGCCGCAGCCGTCCTCGCCCGCCTACGGCTCAGGCCCGCCACCGCCACCCCCCTCCGGGAGAGCGCCACCGCCGCCACCATCCGCCCGCGCGGCCCGCGGGGGCCGGCCCCCCCCCGCGCGTGGCGGGGGGGGGGGGGGGCGCGCGCCCCACGCATCGCCGCGCGGCGGCACGACCAGGC